>JAIOSH010000389.1 GCA_021107685.1 Bacteroidales bacterium
ATTTCGCCCGTGACAATGTTTATATTTTTTGCCGCTTCCGCAAGGACAAGGTTCGTTTCGTCCAACTTTTTTCTCTACTTTAACAGGTTGGGTTTTTTGTTGTTGCTGTGTGTCGCTATGTGCCTGTGAAAGCAAATCAGTTCTTTCTTCTTTTAATCTGCTCATATCAGTTCTTCTTGGAATCTGAGCTTCCTGAAAGCTTGCTTTTTGCCCTGGTAAATGTCCTTTAATAAGAAATGAACTAATATCAGTGTTATTTTTTTGCATCATTGATTTGAAAAGCTCAAATGATTCAAACTTATATATTAATAAAGGATCTTTTTGTTCATAAGTAGCATTCTGAACAGATTGCTTCAGGTCATCCATTTCACGCAAATGTTCCTTCCATGCATTATCAATATTACTGAGCATTACGCCTTTTTCAATTGCTAAAATAATTTCTTTTCCTTCATTTTCATAGGCTTTCTTAAGGTTAGCCACAATCTGCCTTTCCTTAATTCCATCTGTAATAGGAATAGCAATATTGTCATATTGTGAATTATTTTCTAAAACTTCTTTAACAACAGGAAAAGCTCTTTGAGCAATTATTTCAGATTTTGATTTATATGCTTTAAAAACGGTATTGAATAATTTTTCAGTAATTTCTTCTTTATCAATAGAAAGAAATTCTTTTTCATTATATGGAGACTCAATAGCAAGCACTTTAAGCAATTCCATTTTAAAACCGTTATAATCTCTTTGTTCCTGATAGTCAATAACAATTTGCTCGCATACGTCATACATCATATTTGAAATATCAATAGAAAGGCGTTCGCCGAATAGAGCGTGTCGTCTTTTCTTATAAATTACTTCTCTTTGAGCATTCATAACATCATCATATTCAAGTAATCTTTTACGAACACCAAAGTGATTTTCTTCCACCTTTCTCTGAGCACGTTCAATGGATTTTGTAATCATAGAATGTTGAATAACATCACCTTCGTTTAATCCGAGTCTATCCATTATTTTAGCAATTCTTTCGGAACCGAACATTCTCATAAGATTATCTTCAAGCGAAACAAAAAATTGTGAACTGCCCTGGTCACCCTGACGACCTGCACGACCTCTTAACTGCCTGTCAACACGGCGTGATTCGTGGCGTTCGGTACCAATAATAGCAAGTCCTCCTGCTTCCTTAACTCCAGGTCCTAATTTAATATCAGTTCCCCTACCGGCCATATTGGTAGCAATAGTTACTGTTCTGGGCTGTCCTGCTTCAAGAATAATATCAGCTTCTTTTTGGTGAAGCTTTGCATTTAAAACATTATGCTTAATATTTTTTCTGTTCAACATTCTGCTCAATAGTTCCGAAGTTTCAACAGAGGTTGTACCTACAAGAACAGGACGTTTATTATTAACAAGTTTATCAATTTCACTAATTACGGAATTAAATTTTTCTCTTTTTGTTTTAAATACAAGGTCTTGCCTGTCATCTCTGACAATAGGCTTATTTGTAGGAATAACAACAACATCTAATTTATATATATCCCAAAGCTCTCCTGCTTCGGTTTCGGCTGTACCTGTCATACCTGCTAATTTTTTATACATCCTGAAATAATTTTGCAGTGTAATGGTGGCATAAGTTTGTGTGGCAGCTTCAACTTTAACGTTTTCTTTGGCTTCAATTGCCTGGTGCAGTCCATCAGAATATCTTCTTCCTTCCATAATTCGTCCTGTCTGTTCATCTACAATTTTTATTTTATTGTCCATAATTACATATTCAACATCTTTTTCAAAGAGTGTATATGCTTTAAGTAATTGGTTAACAGTATGAACTCTTTCGGATTTAATAGAAAAATCTATTAAAGCTTCATTCTTTTTTTGTGTTTTTTTTGCATCAGACAAGTTAGATTTTTCTAATTCAGCAATTTCTGCTCCAATATCAGGTAAAATATAGAAATTCGGATCATCATAAGATGTTGTAATAAGGTCAATTCCTTTTTCTTTTAAGTCTATAGTGTTGTTTTTTTCATCAATTACAAAGTAAAGTTCATCATCAATAATGTGCATATTTTTTTCACGTTCCTGCAAATAAAAATTTTCTGTTTTTTGCATGAGGGTTTTCATACCCGGCTCACTAAGAAATTTTATAAGTGGTTTATTTTTGGGCAATCCTCTGAATGCCCTAAATAATTGTTCACCGCCTTTTTTTTCATTTTCAGGTTTTGACTTATCATTAAGCAGATTTTTAGATTCTGCAAGGATTTTAGTAACAAGGCTTCTTTGAGCACTATATAATTTTTGAATATTTGGTTTTAATTCATCAAATTCCTGTATATCACCTTTTGGAGTAGGACCTGAAATTATCAATGGAGTTCTGGCATCATCAATAAGAACTGAATCAACCTCATCAACAATAACATAATTATGTTCCCTTTGTACGAGTTCATCGGGAAAAGCAGTCATATTGTCACGTAAGTAATCAAAACCAAATTCATTATTTGTACCAAAAGTAATATCAGCAACATAAGCATTTCTTCTTTCAGGTGAGTTTGGTTTATGTTTATCAATACAGTCAACTTTTAAACCATGAAATTCATATAAAATACCCATCCATTCAGAGTCACGTTTTGCCAGATAATCATTTACAGTAACAATATGAACACCTTTG
>JAIOSH010000340.1 GCA_021107685.1 Bacteroidales bacterium
CTTGAAATCGGTGCTTTGTTAGTTTGCGGGGTAGCTTGGGAGTTCTGAAATTTAAACAAAATGAAAAAAATTAAACTATTATTCGTAGCAATCGCAATGATTGCAAGCTACAGCTTAACAGCACAAATAGGTATTAACAAAGACGGCACCGCCTCCGATGCTTCTGCAATGTTAGATGTAAAAGCCACTGATGTGGGGTTTTTACCGCCACGTATGACAGAATCTCAAATGAATGCTATTGCTAGTCCGGCAGAAGGGTTAATGATATATTGTACAGATTGTGTTCCAAAATCAATAAGGGTTTATAATGGTAATCATTGGGTTAATAGCAATGGTGTTCCTGAATTAGCATCGGATGAAGTATTTAATCCTACAACAGGCGAAATATGGAAGGACCGTAACCTCGGTGCCTCACAAGTTGCCACAAGCAGCACCGATGCCGCTGCTTACGGTGACCTCTACCAGTGGGGCAGGCTGTCCGACGGACATGAGAGCCGCACCAGCGGAACAACCTCAACCAATAGTAGCACTGATGTACCCGGACATAGCAATTTTATTACGGAAAATAGTTCTCCTTTTGACTGGAGAGTGCCGCAAAATGATAATTTATGGCAGGGGGTAAACGGTATCAACAACCCATGCCCTTCAGGTTTTAGGTTACCAACCGATGCAGAGTGGGAAGCCGAAAGACAAAGTTGGGCTACCAATAATGCCGCAGGCGCTTTTGGTTCAGTACTAAAACTTACTGTTGGAGGCTTACGCAGAAACTACAGTGGTGCGCTTGCCTACGTTGGCAGCTACGGTTTCTACTGGAGTAGTACAGTTAGTAGCATCCACGCATGTGGCCTTGGCTTCCACAGCACTGCTGCCTGGACAGACCCCTGGTTTCGCGCGAGCGGCGTTTCAGTTCGTTGTATTAAGGATTAGGACACTTTTTACCCGGAGTTTGTCGCCGAAGGAAACCTGTTTTAATGGTTTACAACCCTGATATTGAAGAAAGCGGAGACTATTTTGTAAATGAAATGAAAAAAAAGGTGAAATAAACTTTTACTATTATCATACAAAATATTGTTATTTTAGAAAAGTTTTATTTAGAAACTGTTGCGGGTTAAGGGTTACATTTGGGATTATACATTAAACGGGATAAAGGGTTTGTATTTTTTTTAACGCTGTCAGGTGCTTTGCACGCTGACAGGTTTAGTGGTTTGCCATTTTATTTCATTAAACCTGTCAGCGTGCAAAGCACCTGTCAGCGTTTGAATATTTATAACGAATATTTTGTACAAATTTACCCCGTTTGACATTTAATAATTTGTCTAATGTCAAGTAGTATCGCCCTTACAGGGCTTTAGTTCAACATAATAATTCCATCTCACAGGGTTTCGTTACTTTAAACCTTGGATTTCAAATTAATTATTTACAGGAATATTTTTTTAAATCTAAAAAAAGTTTTAATTTTACTCATTATAACACTTTACTGTGTTAAAAAATGATTAGCTTTACATTATGCAACATAAATTATTGAAATTAAGAATATTTGTTGAAATTGATAGAAATTTATTGAGAATTCTATCCTAATATCTACAAATTTCTATGAATATCTATAAATATCTAATACTCTATTTTACAATATGTTGCAGAACAGTAAAATCTCAGCATAGCAAAACGTTATAATCAGAAAAATTAAAAATTGAGTTTTAAATGGTCAAGTTAGAAGAAAAAAGAATAATACGTGCTAAATACCTTGAATTATTAAGATTGTGTAGTCCTTTTATAAAAAAGGATGATATAAAATTAATACGTTCTGCATTTGAATTAACACTTAAAGCTCATTCGGATGACTGGGAAAAAACAGGCGAAGAATATATTTATCATTCAATAGAGGTTGCCAGAATTGCAACTAAAGAAATCGGACTGGGAACAACATCGGTAATTTGTGCCTTACTGCATAATGTTGTTGATGAAAAAAATATTACATTTCAGGATATTGAACAAAATTTCGGCAAATCCGTTATCTCTATCCTTAAAGGATTTAATAAAATATCCGGTCTTCAGACTGAAAAAATTTCATTACACTCTGATAATTTCAGAAAATTATATCTTACCTTGGTTGATGATATACGCGTTATACTCATTAAGCTGGCACACAGGCTTTATAATATGCGAAACTTCGATTTATTACCTGAAAAAAAACAACATAAATTTTTATCTGAAGTTACTCATCTATACATTCCTATTGTTCATCGACTTGGATTGTACAATATTAAATCCGAATTGGAAGAGCTTTCAATGAAACATACTAATCCTGAAATATACAATACAATTTCACATAAGATCCAAGCTACAAAATCAAAACGAAATGTATTCATACAGGAATTTATTAATCCCATACAACGTGAATTAATTCGCCAGGGATTTGATTGTGAAATAATAGGACGCCCCAAATCAATACATTCTATATGGACAAAAATGAAAAAGCAAAATGTGAAATTCGAGGAAGTGTATGATCTTTTTGCCATAAGGATAATATGTAATACGAATAAAAAAAATGAAAAAGCTGATTGCTGGCGCATATACTCAATAGTATCAGATATATTCAAACCAAATCCAAAACGATTACGAGACTGGATTTCAAATCCTAAAGCAAGCGGTTATGAATCATTACATACAACACTATTAGGTTCTAATGGTAAATGGGTTGAAGTACAGATAAGATCTAAGCGGATGGATGAAATTGCTGAAAAAGGACTTGCTGCACACTGGAAATATAAAGAATCAGGCGGTAAAAAAGATAAGGAAGAATGGATGAATAAGCTAAGGAATATTCTTGAAAACCCTGAACATAAAGCTATTGAAAAAACAAAAAATTCTAAACTTGAACTGTATTCCGATAAAATTTTCATTTTTACTCCTGAAGGAGATTTGAAAAAATTATCAAAAGGTTCAACAGTGCTTGATTTTGCTTATGAAATTCATACAAAAATCGGTTCAATGTGTAGCGGTGCTAAAGTTAATAACAAAAATGTTCCTATACGACATTTATTGAAAAACGGTGATAAAGTAGAAATAATAACCTCCAAAAAACAAAAACCAAAACTTGACTGGTTACAATTTGTTATTACTTCAAAAGCAAAATCTAAAATTAAACGTTCTATTAAAGAAGAAAAATATAAAGAAGCTGAAATCGGAAAAGATATTCTTAAACGAAAATTAAGAAACAGAAAAATTCAATTTAAAGATGAAAATATTGACAAATTAGTTAAACATTATAAATTAAAATCATCTGTTGATCTCTATTATTTATTTGCAATTGAAAAGATAGACCTATCAGATATTAAAAAATTATTAGAAGAAACCCCTACAAAAAAAGATCCTGATAAAAGCATAAATATTGAACCTGAAACCACAAGCGAACTTCCTTTAAATAGAAAAGATGAATTTATGCTTATTGATAATAATATTGATAATTTAGATTATGAATTAGCTAAATGCTGTAATCCAATTTCGGGTGATGATGTTTTTGGATTTGTAGCAATAGGAAAAGGAATAACCATACATCGTATTAATTGTCCGAATGCAACCCAAATGTTATCAAAATACAAATACAGAGTTATAAATGTAAAATGGCGTCAAACTAAGGAAAAATCATCATATCATACTATTATCCGTATTACCGGCAAGGATGAAATCGGTATTCTCAATAATATTACCCGGGTAATTTCAAATGACCTTAAAGTAAATATGGTTTCAATATCCGTTGGTTCTAATAAAAATAATAAGTTTGAAGGTAATTTTAAAGTCAATGTTTTTGACACTAATCATTTAGAAATGCTATTACATAAACTATCGAAAATAAAGGGTGTTAAAAAAGCGACTCGTGTTAATTATTAATTTTTCAATATCTTCTTAGTTAATATCTGATTATTAAAACTTAGCTTAAGCATATATAAACCTTTTTCTAAATAGCCTATATCACCAATTGTAATAAAATTATTCTTTGAGAAAATATTATTTTTAAAATAAACTTTTTTTCCAGACACATCATAAATCTCCAAAGTCAAAGGATTTGAATTATTTGAATAATATAAAATATTTAAAAAATTATTGAAAGGATTAGGATAAACACAGACCATATCAGCACTTTTAGAAGCATTTTCAATTATAGTCAGATTAGCGATTTCATAATTGGGTATTCCATATCCCAACTGATAATTTGGATTATTAAACAGGCTGCTGCTTATTTCAATAGCCTGCATAATCTCAACATTATTCAAATCAGGATTAGCCTGCCATAAACAAGCTGTTGCACCTGCAATAATTGGCGAAGAAAAGGAAGTACCATTACCCTGGAATATCTGTCCTGATGGGTCACAGTATGAAGTTCCCTGTCCCTGAGCCACGACATTGGGTTTTTGCCTGCCGTCATAAGTGGGTCCTATTGAACTAAAACTTGCATAATTACCATTATCATCTACTGCACCTATTGAAAATACACTATCACCATCGGCAGGAGCACCTATATACAGCCAGGAAGAACTTCCTGAATTACCGGCACTATTTACAACAATAATTCCTTTACTTGCTGCAATATCCGCACCTATTGTAACAGGAGCTGTATTACCATCCATATCCTGATAAGTATGGTTTTGTTGAGGGTCATCAAATACAGTATAACCGAGTGAAGAATTTATAATATCCGCTCCTACGCTATCAGCAAATTCAGCAGCAGAAACCCAGTTTAATTCTTCAATAAGAAATTCAGAACCACCGTCTTCGGAACGAAGAAGCCAAAAGTTTGCTTTTGGAGCAGTTCCAACCAATTGCCCGGAAAGATTTGAACCCATAGTTGAAAGAACCATAGTACCATGCGAATGACTGTTAAAAACATTACCTTCTGCTTCAACAAAATCCCTTGTTCCTAATATTTGTCCATTTGACCATAAGCTATCAAAAACAGGCAAATTATTTGCATTTAAAAAACCGGCATCCAATACTGCAATTGTCATTCCTTCGCCACTATAACCCTGGTCATGTAAAACTTCTCCTTTAATCATGTGTATTTGGTTATAACCATAACCATAATCATAACTTTTCCCTGAATATGTTGATTTGAATATACTTTCTTCTACTATTGCCGAATAAAATTCATTTTTGAAAAAGGGCTTTGTAGAAATATCAGAATTATTGTCTGAATATCCACACTTAACTACTGATTTTACAAAGGAAAACGAATTAATTATATTAAGAGCATTAGGATCGGTAGTATAAATAGTAACAGAATTAAACCATTTTGAGGGATTTAAAATAGTAACACCTGTACTTGCAACACTATCAATATACAAGGGATTTACAGGCAAATCATTCTCAACAATGCTAATTTCCTGTGCATTTCTTCTGTCAATTGCCTTTTGAGATAAATATTCCAATGGTTCAGTAAGAGAATATGGTGAATTGTCCTTGTCAGTAAACTGAACCCAATATTTATTAGGTGCTACTTGTGAAAAGATTCCATTAGTAATTAAAAATAAAGCTATTAAAATAATTGATTTTTTCATTTGAAAATATTTTTAAAGGTTTAAAAAACACTATTTTGATACAAAGTTAATTATTATATTTGAAATTCAACTTGAATATATAAATTTTTCTCAAACAATTATTCCACCTCCAACTACATCATCTCCTTCATAAAATACGGCAGATTGTCCGGGTGCAATTGCTGAAACTTCTCCATTAAAGGATACTTTAATTAAATTACTATGTGCATTTATTATACCTGGAGTACCTTTATCCTTATACCTGACTTTTGTAATTACTTCAATATTTTCAGGTAAAGAAGCATATTTTATTAAATTATAATCTTTCACACTCATTTTATTTTTTTTAAGGTCTTTCTTTGTTCCAATAACAACAGTATTTGTTTGAACATCAGTATTAATCACGTACATTGGCTCTCCTAAAGCAATTATCAAACCTCTTCTCTGACCTATTGTATAAAAAGGAAAACCTTTATGTTTTCCTAATATCTTACCTTCAACTGAAATAATATTTCCATTTTCATACTTGTTTTCCAAACCTTTTACTCTTTTTTTTAAGAATCCCCTATAATCATTATCAGGTATAAAACAAATCTCAAAACTTTCACGCTTTTTTGTCAAATTATCACATTTTCTTTCTCTTGCTAAATCTTTAATTTTATTCTTATAAAGCTTTCCTAAGGGGAATATTGTTCTTTTCAGATTTTCCTGACTTAAACCCCATAAAACATACGATTGTTCTTTTGTTTCATCAAGTCCTTTATAAAGAATATATCGCTCATTCTCATATCGTACTTGTGCATAATGACCTGTGGCAATAAATTCACAATCTAAATGATTAGCTTTTTGCAACAAAGCATCCCATTTGATATGTTTATTACAAATCACACATGGATTCGGTGTTCTGCCTGCAAGGTATTCATCAATAAAATTCTTTATAATTTTTTCTTCAAATTCCTTTGATAAATCCAAAACATGATGTGGAAATCCGAACTTTTCTGCAATTGCCTTTGCATCATCTATATATTTATAACTGTTATAATCTCTTTGAATATTAGAATTTTTAAAATCAGCATAATCCAAATGTTTCATTGTAATACCAATGACTTCATAACCCATCTCCTGAAGTAATAATGCAGCAATGGAACTATCAAGTCCTCCGCTCATACCTACTAATATTCTACCTCTTTTTGACATGAGGAATTTATTTTAATTATACAAAAATTAACATTATTTTTGCAAATATAAAATTTCAATTGTAAAATCTGATATTTATTTTATATAAATGCGACTTGATATCCTGACCATATTTCCCGAAATGTTTGATAGTCCTTTTAATCATTCAATAATAAAAAGAGCAAAAGAAAAAGGATTGGTTGAAATATTTTTACATAATATTAGAGATTATTCAACTAACAAACATAAAAGAGTAGATGATTATGCTTATGGAGGAGAGGCTGGTATGGTAATGATGGTAGAACCAATAGCTAATTGCATTGATAAATTGAAATCAGAAAGGGTTTATAATGAAGTTATTTATATGAGTCCTGATGGTGAATTGCTTGATCAAAAAAATGCTAATTATTTTTCTATTTTAGACAACCTGATAATTTTATGCGGACATTATAAAGGTATTGATGAACGCATACGTGAACATTTTATTTCAAAAGAAATTTCTATTGGTAATTATGTACTTTCCGGTGGTGAATTAGCTGCTGCTGTTTTTTGCGATAGTATTATCAGGATTATTCC
>JAIOSH010000087.1 GCA_021107685.1 Bacteroidales bacterium
ACAGCAAGAGTTCATAATTCCCAGGCTTATTATAAAAACACTGAAAATTATTCCAACTTTTTAAGACTAAAAGCAACAGGTAATGGATATTGGGATGAAACTGTAATAAGATTTTTCCAAGGTGCAACCGAGGGGTTTGATACTGAGTTTGATGCATATAAATTATTCGGTTTAGATGCTGCACCCCAGTTGTACTCCATTAATGGCTATTTAAAACAAAGTGTTAATGCTTTACCTAAGGTAAGCGATGGTTTGATTATTCCACTTGGCTTTGAAGTCGGAATAGCAGGAAAATATTCTCTTAGTTCAAGCGAATTGGGAAGTTTTAACCCAAATATTATTATTTATTTGGAAGATAAAGGAAACGCAACAGGTTTAGATAAATTAATTAACCTGAAACTAAATCCTGTTTACACTTTTTCTGCTAAGCCGAATGATGACCCTGACAGGTTTTTATTGCATTTTTATGACAAAGATATTGATACTGAAGATAATGTTCTTCCTGATAACAATTCTTCAGGTAAAACAAATATTTATTCTTATGAGGATTATATTTATATATTTGATAAAAATTTAGAAAATTTGCAGGGTGAAGTTATATTATATAATATGCTTGGGCAGGAAGTTTTGAGAAAAAAATCAATTGGCAAGGAATTGATAAGTATCAAAGTAACTTCAGGAACAGGATATTACATGGTTAAAGTATTTAATGACAAACAGTTTGTCACCAAAAAAGTTTTTATCAGATAAATTTTATTGTAACTAATCAGTATATTAATCAATTCCTATTCGCTGGCTTCGAGGATACATTTTAAAATGGTCTTTGAGGGAATAAGGGTATAAAGGTATGGGATACCTTATTACTTCTATTTCCTGTTAAAAAAATTTTATTGATAATTTAATATCAAATTCCGTAAATGGAGAGAAACTAATTTTTAATTAAACCTAAAGTGCTAAATAACAAGAATATAATTCCTGTGGCATAAAAATTGGGTTTAAATATGACTTTAATAAATAACTAAATTTAAAAATCTATAACCAAATTATTATGAAAAAGAAATTTACTATTTTAAATCCGGACAAAATTCAAGTCTTATTATTTTTATCTGTTTTTTTGAGCTTTACATTTGCATACAGCCAAAATACATTTTTGCCATTCATTGAAGATAATATTATTAGTCAGGATGAAATTACTTTGCCAAACAGAATTGTGGAGGACCGGGAGACAGAATATATTGAACTAGAATATACATTTCAGGGTGCTTTTGTCTCAAATAAAATTGTAGAAAATGAAACTTACCATTATCTGAATATTCAGAATTTTGGTAAAATGAACGATGTAGGTAAACCTGCGCTTCCTGCATATAATGATTTTATTGCAATACCTGAAAATGCAACAGCTAAAATAATTATTATTGATAAAGAATTTATTGAAGTAACGGGATTTATGATACATCCTGCTTTAAAACCGGCATTAGATACCGAAGGAGCACCTGAACCTGAATTTGAAATTAATAATATCCTTTATAATACCGATGAGTTTTATCCTGAAAATATTATTGAAATTATTAATACTCCAAAACTTAGAAGTACTGCTTTAGCTCTCACACAAATCAGACCAGTGCAATTCAATCCTGTTACTAAAACTCTGAGAGTATATTCAAAAATAAAATATCGGATTGTTTTCACAGGAACTAACAAATCGTTTAACAGGATTGCTATAGAAAATACTCTGCATTTTACAAAAATGTTAAAAAGTTCTGTGGTCAATTATAAAAGCATTCCTGATGGAGTTACATTGGGAGATGTTAAAGGTCCAAGAAAGGATTATATTATTATAACACACTCTGAATACAATTCTGCAGCGGAGGATCTTGCTAATTGGAAAAGACAATTAGGATACAGCGTTGAAGTTGTTTCAAGGTCAAGTTGGACAGCAGCCCAGGTTAAAGATTCTGTTCATACAAGATATAACAGTTGGATGCCTAAACCCGATTATTTTGTTATTATTGGTGACCATACAGGGTCATATGCAGTACCTGGCGAAATTCATCAGGATCCAAATTATGGTGATGACTTTGCTACTGATCTCTATGTTGCCTGTATGGGTGGTCCTTCTGATTATTATCCGGATATGGCACACGGTCGTATATCTGTATCTTCCTCTTCAGAATCACAGGTAGTTGTTGATAAAGTAATTAATTATGAGAAAAATCCTGTAAATGATGCTAATTTTTATCAAAATGGATTAAACTGTGCAATGTATCAGGATGATAATAATAACAATTATGCTGACAGACGATTCTGCCATACAAGTGAAGACATAAGAGATTATATGCAAAATAATCAGGGCTATACAGTAGAAAGAATATATTGGTCTGATGCTTCCGATCCAACATATTATAATAATGGATATTATTCTCCTTCTAATACTCTTATTCCAGCCGAATTACAATTACCAAGCTTTGATTGGAACGGTGGCTCATCAGACATTACTTCATCAATTAATGCAGGTAAATTTTATGTATTTCATAGAGATCACGGGTATTCAGGTGGTTCAGGATGGTCACATCCATATTATACAACAACGTCTATGAATAGCTTGAGTAATGGTAGTAAGTTACCTGTAGTGTTTAGTATTAATTGCCATACAGGGGAGTTTCAGCTTAGTAATTGTTTTGCTGAGAAATTCCTCCGAATGTCAGGTAAAGGTGCAATAGGTGTAGTTGCAGCAGCATATTATAGTTATAGCGGATACAACGATGGTTTTTCAATTGGAATGATTAATACTATCTGGTCAAGCCCGGGAATAACACCGGCATTTGGTAGTGGTGCATCACCAAATCCTTATGGCACACAGATAAACAATCTTTTTACTATGGGAGATGTGATAAATCAAGGACTTATACGTATGGCTGCAACATGGGGTAATAACAAATATACACACGAGCTATTCCACTATTTTGGCGACCCTGCAATGAAAATCTGGACATCTGATCCAAATGTAACACCAATTACAGCTTCACATCCATCATCATTACCAAATGTGGCTACTTCAATAAATATTACAAGTTGTAATGTTTCTGATGCTTTAGCTACAATGGTTTATGACGGTGAATTGGTTGGTGAAACTCAGTTATCAGGAGGATCAGGAACAATTACGTTTAATCCCCTGACAGATATAAGCATTGATGCAATTCTTACCATTTCCAAACATAACCATAAACCATATTGTGCTAATATTGATATAGTAACCGGACCAACACCACCTTCATGTACTACACCTGTCTCACCAACCGATGGACAAACAGGTGTCAGCATAAGCGGAAACCTAAGCTGGAATTCCGCTTCAGGTGCGACAGGATACAAATTATGGTTCGGTACGGATGGCGGTGGAATAACCGACCCGACAAATTTGGTTAATGGTACGGATTTAGGTAATGTCCTTACTTATGATTATACTTCTCACGGACTTTCATATAATACTATCTATTATTGGAAAATCGTACCTTATAATACAGGCGGTGATGCAACAGGTTGCCCTATTTGGAATTTTACTACCGAATCAGACCCCTCTATTCAAACCATCCCATTTATTGAAGATTGGGAAACAGGGACTATCCGCCCTTTATGGACAACAGATATACCTTTTGGCGGTGTTCTGGAAATAACTACTATGGATAATCATACTCCGGCAGGACAATACTCCCTACATTCTACCGGTACAGATAATTTAGGAAGAACATGTTCTATTACAGCAGATTTTGTACCTTACACATCCAAAACACATGTAAGACTAAATTTTTGGTATAATATGCGTGCTGTCGGATTGATTAATCTTTATGCTGATGTTTACGAAAACAGCACATCTTCATGGCATGTAGCCTATAATCATTCCGAAGTGAGTATATTTCCAAACTGGACAGGCTGGACAGAAGTTTCATTAAATTTATCAGATTATTATGATCTTTCAGCAGGTTACAAGATCAGGTTCAGGTTGCAAACAAACTATACTTCTACAGTTGATAATATACTATTAGATGACATTGAAGTTTCAGAAGTAACTTTGCCGGGTTTCTGGACAGGAATGACAAATACCGATTGGAGTACAGGTAGTAATTGGGATGATGGAAATATTCCATCCGGTATTGATGTTACTATTCCATCCTCACCACCCGGGGGTAATTTCCCTGAAACCAACAGTTGGACTAATGCCTTTGTCAGTAATTTATTAATTGAAGCAGGAGCAAAATTAACAGTACCTGCGGGTAAACCCTTAGTCGTTACCAACGACCTGTTGTTAAAAAGCAATGCAACAGGCTCAGCTTCTCTGCTTGATTATGGAGATTTACATGTAGGGAATAATACTTATGC
>JAIOSH010000590.1 GCA_021107685.1 Bacteroidales bacterium
AGATAGTGCTGAATGAATCTGATAATTCTATTGTAAATCATTTAATAAATAAACCTGCCTGTGGTTATTTAGATAATGCCGCTACTCATGGTTTAAATTATGATAACAACTTAGGCTGTTACGTGCCCGGCAGAAATATGACCTCTTGGACAGCCTTTCATGAAAGTTGGGAATTTTTTCCTAATGGGAATAATTATGATATTACACAAATTACCTACGAACCGGAAGTTATTGCTCCTGCCGGTAAAATTTCATGGGAATGGTATAAAGGAGGCTATCCTGATGGTGAATTAATTAGTGATGAAAAAACCGTTACAGTTAATCCATTGGAAAATAATACCTATACAGCAGTAATAACCTTATGTGGGGGAGAAACATATACTGATGATGTTCATATTACTGTAATTCCAATACCAAATGCTTTCAGACCCACAAGTAATATTGGAGCTAACAGGGAATTCAGGCTGATGGCTGAACAGCATGCTAATATTGAAAAATTCAGAATGCAAATATATAACAGATGGGGACAGTTAATTTTTGAGACTGATAATGTAAATAAAGGCTGGGATGGTACTTATAAGGGCAAAGCCTGCCCAATGGGTTTATATGTTTGGATTATATATTATGAAGATGATGGAGAAAAAATAACTAATAAAGGTAATGTTACTTTATTGAAATGAAAATGATAAAAAAATAATAAATGAAAGTTCATTTTATTGCAATCGGTGGAAGTGCAATGCATAATTTAGCTATTGCTCTACATAAAAAAGGATATAAAATAAGTGGTTCGGATGATGAAATATTTGAACCATCTAAAAGCAGACTCAAAAAATATGGTTTATTACCAAAAAAAGAAGGATGGGATGTTTTAAACATAAATAAAGATATTGATGCAATAATTCTTGGTATGCATGCCCGTAAAGATAATCCTGAATTATTAAAAGCAAAGGAATCAGGTATAAAAATATTTTCTTATCCCGAATATTTATATGAACAATCCAAAAATAAAAAAAGGGTTGTTATAGGAGGAAGTCATGGTAAGACAACAATAACAGCTATTATACTTCATGTTTTGAATTATTATAAAATAAATTGTGATTACATAGTAGGTGCCCAACTTGATGGTTTTGAAGTTATGGTTAAACTTTCCGATGATGCTCCTTTTATGATATTTGAAGGTGATGAATATCTTACTTCGCCAATTGACAGAAGACCCAAATTTCATTTGTACAAGCCCGACATAGCATTATTAAGCGGTATTGCATGGGACCATATTAATGTGTTTCCGACATTTGAGAATTATGTTGAGCAATTCAGGATTTTTATTGATCTGATTTCTGATAAAGGGACGCTTATTTATTACAGCGAAGATAATGAACTTGAAAATCTTGCAAATTCTTCCAAATCAAATATAAAAAAAATTCCCTATTTATTACCCCAATATGTTATTGAAAATGGAATAACAAAAATAATATATGATCAGAAAAAAATACCTTTACGTGTCTTTGGTGAACATAATTTAATGAATATTAACGGAGCAAGACTTGTTTGTAATGAATTAGGAATTAATGATAATAATTTTTATAAAGCTGTAAGTACTTTTAAGGGAGCTTCTAAAAGGCTCGAACTTGTAGATAAAAATAATCATACTTCAATATTTAAAGATTTTGCACATTCTCCATCCAAATTAAAAGCTACAACTAAAGCGGTTAAAGAGCAATTTCCTGACAGGGATTTGGTTGCCTGTATGGAACTTCATACTTTTAGCAGCCTGAATATTGATTTTCTTGAACATTATAAAGGGTCAATGGAAAAAGCAGATATTCCGATAGTTTATTATAATCCACATACTATAGAATTGAAAAAACTTCCTCCTATATCAATTGATAGTGTTAAAAATGCTTTTGGAAATAAAAAGCTACAAATTTATACTGATACATCATTAATGGTTGATTACCTGATGAAAATCAATTGGAAAAATAAAAATTTGCTGATGATGAGTTCCGGAAATTTTGATGGTATTGATTTTTCCAGCCTGGCATCGGAAATATTTAACAGGTAAATTTAATAATAAAAATTCGATTGGGGTAGGTTAAACAAGGAAAGGTGTTATTAGAAAACAAATTAATTTTTTTATAGCAGTTTATTTTTAGTTTACAATAACTATCTTATTATCAATTTCTCTCTGATTTTCGATTCGTTTGAGACCAATTCAATAATATACATTCCTTGCTTGAGCATTGAAACATCAATTGTATGGGTTATTCGTTTTTTATATAATACTTTCTGCCCGATCTGGTTATAAATATTTACTTCTTTTATAATTGTTCCATTCCTGACTGAAATAAAAAGTTCTTTTTCTGCAGGATTAGGAAATATTGCAAATTCTGATTCAAAATTTATGTTTGGTACCCCAGCCTCACAAGCTGCTTCTATTTCTGTTTGACTGTTGCAACCAGTTGCATTGTCAAATATCGAAATATATCCGTTTGGATTGGCAAGATAATTACAAATGCTTTCAACTTCACAAGTAGATAGGGAAATGTTATCATAAATGTATAAATCATCAATAGAAGCTGCATCTATATTATCCAAACCTGTTAAACTTGTCAGGGCATCATTGTTTTCAATCCTAATGCTTCCCCCGATGGAAGTCAGATTGTTAAGTCCTGTTAAACTTGTCAGTGTAGTGTTGTAATAAATCAGAAGGTATCCCCCAATGGAAGTCAGATTGTTAAGTCCTGTTAAACTTGTCAGGGACTCGTTGTATTCAATATAAAGGTTTCCCCCGATGGAAATCACATTGTCCAGTCCTGTTAAACTTGTCAGGAACTTGTTGTATTTAATTTCAAGATATCCTCCAATGGAAGATATATTGTCCAGTCCTGTTAAACTTGTCAGGGTATTGTTGAATTCAATTTCAAGGTACCCTTCAATGGAAGTCAGATTGTTAAGTCCTGCTAAACTTGTCAGGGCATTGTTGCCACCAATCCAAAGGTTTTCCCCGATGGAAGTTACATTGTCCAGTCCTGTTAAACTTGTCAGGGCATTATTGTATTCAATATTAAGGTTTCCCTCGATGGAAGTTATATTATTAAGTCCTATTAAGTTTGTCAAGGCAGAGTTGTTTTCAATATAAAGGCCTCCCCCGATGGAAGATATATTGTTGAGTCCTGTTAGACTTGTCAGGGTGGCGTTGTATTCAATTTTAAGATATCCTCCAATGGAAGATATATTGTCCAGTCCTATTAAACTTGTCAGGGTATAGTTGTCCTCAATCCAAAGGTATCCCCCGATGGAAGTTACATTATTAAGTCCTGTTAAACTTGTTAGGGCAGCGTTGTCCCAAATATAAAGGCCTCCCCCGATGGAAGTCACATTGTCCAGTCCTGTTAAACTTGTCAGGGCAGCGTTGCCCCAAATTGAAAGGTATCCCTCAATGGAAGTCACATTATCTAGTCCTGATAAAGTTGTCAGGGCATCGTTGTATCGAATATAAAGGCCTCCGATGGAAGTCACATTATCAAGGCCTGTTAAAGTTGTCAGGGTTGCGTTGTTATGTATCTTAAGGTATCCCCAGATATCTGTCAAAACACTTAATCCGTTTAAATTAGTAATATCATTTCCAAAAATCTCAACATCTCCTTCTATTTCTGTACAGTTAGGGTAATTGGTTTGAAAATTGTCGATTTCTTCCTGCGTGGTAAAAGTTATTCCTTCGGGCAAGCAAGATTGAGATGATGCATAAGCCTGGATGATTAAAGCTAATACCATCAGTAATGTTAATTTTTTCATAATAGTTTATTAAAATTTAAAAAAAATAAGACTTAATTTGTGTTTATCCATAAACTTATAAAAAGACACGAATTTCACAAATTTACACAGCCTGCCCCGATGTTTCGGGGAATTAAATTAGTGAAAATTAGTGTAATTCGTGTCAAAAACATTTCAATTTATGACTTTTTGGATTGACACTAATTATGTTTTGTAAAAGTATATGTATTTTTTTTAATTACAAAAATTTCGTATAATTAATTTCTATTAAAAAAGATTTCAACAATTGATGTTTGATAAGTTTTTCAAATTTTAAAAAAATGAAGCATTTCTTTATTTAATTTTGCACTAAATTTTAGAATAAATGTCTGAAAAATACAATGAAGATAGCATACGTTCCCTTGATTGGAAAGAACATATCAGGTTGCGTCCTGGTATGTATATCGGCAAACTTGGTGACGGAGCTTCACAGGATGATGGCATTTATGTTCTTATTAAAGAAATAATTGATAATTCCATTGATGAGTTTGTTATGGGATGTGGTAATACAATAGATATTACCATCCACGACAGAAAAGTATGTATTCGTGATTATGGCAGGGGAATGCCTCTGGGGAAAGTTATTGATTGTGTGTCAAAGATCAATACCGGCGCTAAATACGATTCAAAAGTATTTAAAAAAGCAGTTGGTTTGAATGGAGTTGGAGCAAAAGCTGTAAATGCTATGTCTGAATATTTTAAAGTGCAATCTGTAAGGGAAGGAAAAACAAAAATTGTTGAATATAAAAAAGGTGAACTTATTAATGATGAACTTATAAAAAATGATGATTCTAAAACAGGCACTATTATAACTTTTATTCCTGATGAAGAGATATTCGGCAAAATACATTATATAAGCCAGTATGTTGAGAAACTGCTATGGAATTATGTTTTCCTGAACAATGGTCTGACAATAAATTTTAACGGGGAAAAGTTTTATGCAAAAAACGGATTACTAGATTTATTGGAAAGAAATATCAATGGCAATGGTCCGCTTTTAT
>JAIOSH010000253.1 GCA_021107685.1 Bacteroidales bacterium
CAAACTGATTTTGTTTTGCCTGCTGATATTCCAATCTTTATAGAAAAAGGCAAATACAATGTATTTTCAAACACAAAAGATTTTCTTTTTTCTATTCAATTTTGTAAATACTCAAATTTAAATGATGCAAAGTTATTTCTGATATTTTTGATGTATTTATTGGGGTTTATGTTTTTTATTTCTTTCCTGTATTTTCTTTACAAATCATTTGAACCGGCAAGGAGAAATAAAGCAATATTTATTATAGGCTTTTCACTTGATATAATAATTATCAGGCTCGTATTATTTTATTTTAAAATCCCGCATATTCTTTATAATTCAAACTTATTCAGCCCTAATTATTATGCAACATCAGGATTTTTACCATCATTAGGCGATTTTCTTGTAAATTCACTTTTAATACTTGTTATTGCTTATGTTGTTTTTAAAAATCTGAAATTAAATTTCAATTGGTTAAAACAAAAGTTTTTTATTAGATATGTATTTGTATTCTTATTGTTTTCATTAATTTTTATTTTTTTCAAATCATTAACATCTCTTTTTATTAGTCTTATAATAGATTCGAATATTTCGCTTAAACTTAATGATATTTTCAGCTTATCTTCATATAGTGTAATTGGTTTATTTATTATTGCAACAATGTCGCTTGCTTTTTTTCTGATTACATCAAAATTATGTGAGCTTTTATTTTATTTAGCAACTACTTTTAAAAATTATTTTTCGATATTAATTATCTCATCCTTTGTTTTTTATATACTCTGTGAGTTTTTATATGAGTGTGAAATTTTTCATATAATATTCTTATTTGTTTTTATACTTTCTTTTTGGTTTTTTAAAAAGAGGCAGAAAACATTTGTTTCATTTTCAAGCAGTGTTTTTTATTTAGTTATTTTTTCTTTATTATCAACATTTATTCTATATAAATATAATGATATTAAGGAAAAAGAAAAGCGAAAACTTTTAGTGCTAAATCTTTCTAATGAACGCGATCCAATTGCAGAATATCTTTTTTGTGAAATTGAAGCAAAAGTCTTTTCAGATGAAATTTTAATTAATTCATTAAAAAATTATTCATTAGAAAATGAAATTGAAGAGGAAAAGATTTCAAATTATATTCAGAAGAATTATTTCAATAATTACTGGGAAAAATATAATTTTTTGATAACTATTTGTAATGACACAAAAATTTTAAATGTTCAGCCGGAAAATTATTTAATAAATTGCAATGATTATTTTAATGAAATAATCTCGAAATACGGTGATAAAACCTTTAGTGAAAATTTATATTGTCTTGATTACGATATTACAAATGATAATTATATTGCAATTATCAACTTTGATAATTATTCTGAAGATTCATTAATGCCAATTACAATTTATATTGAAATTTTTTCAAAATATGTTCCCAAAGGTCTTGGATATCCTGAATTATTAATTGATAAAAAAATTAGTACCTCACCTGATTTATCAAACTATTCATATGCAAGGTATGATAACGGTAAATTAGTACATCATTTCGGCAAATACTTCTATAGTATAAACTTAGCTAATTATGGTAAGATCATAAATAATCTGTCATTCTTTAACAGGAATAAATACAATCATTTATATTACAAAGTTAATTCTACAACAACTTTTATCCTGAGTAAAAAAAATCCGGGCTTTTTAGATATTGTTGCTCCTTTTTCCTATTTATTAATATTTTTTGGAGTTATTACCCTGATTTTTTTATTCATTATTAAACCACCAACTAATTTAAGAACCTTTGAGCTTAGTTTTAAAAAACGCCTCCAATATTCAATGGTTTCCATTATATTGGTTTCTTTTATTTTTATAGGAATAACTTCTTTATTTTATATAATTAATTTAAATGATAATAAAAATCATGATAACCTGAGCGAAAAGGCGCATTCTGTACTTATAGAATTAGAACATAAACTTGCCGATGAGGAAACCTTAACATCTGATATGCACAATTATTTATCAGGATTGCTAAATAAATTTTCTTTAGTGTTTTTTTCTGATATAAACCTATATGATTTAAATGGTAACTTATTGGCTACGTCAAGACCTGAAATATTTGATGAAGGGCTTATTTCAACAAAGATGAATACAATAGCATTTAATAATATGAGCAACAATAAAAAGTCGCTTTTAATACATAATGAAAAAATTGGCAATTACAATTATCTTTCAGCTTATGTTCCTTTCCGTAATGAAGATAACAAACTTATTGCTTATTTGAATCTTCCGTATTTTGCAAAACAAAATGATTTAACAAGCGAAATATCCACTTTTCTTGTAGCTTTTATTAATATTTATGTTTTGCTTATTGCTATTGCAATTTTTGTTGCTTTAATCATTTCAAACTATATCACAAGACCTGTACAACTTATAAAAGATAAAATAAGACAATTGAAATTAGGCAAGCCAAATGAAAAAATTGCATGGGAAAAAAAGGATGAAATTGGTAATCTTGTTATGGAATACAACAGGATGGTTGAAGAACTTGCTTATAGTGCCGAATTGCTTGCTAAATCCGAAAGAGAAACTGCCTGGAGGGAAATGGCAAAACAAGTGGCTCATGAAATTAAAAACCCTCTCACTCCTATGAAGCTTAGTGTACAATACCTGCAAAAAACATGGGATGAGAAAACACCTGACTGGGATAAAAGATTAAAACAATTTACTCATACTATTATTGAGCAAATTGATTCGCTTTCAACTATTGCTTCTGAATTTTCAGATTTCGCACAAATGCCGAAAACAAAGAATAAAAAAATTGAACTTGTTAAAATTATTAAGAATGCTATTGGTTTATATAAAGATTCTTCAAGTATTTCAATTAATTTTAATCCTCCTGATAAAGAGAAATTTTATATTCTCGCTGATAAAGAACAAATATTAAGAATTTTTAATAATCTGATTAAAAATTCAATTCAGGCAATAAAAAAACCTGATGAGGGAATTATAGATATATCAATAAATACTGAAGGAAATTCATATATAATAAAAATATCTGATAATGGGCAAGGCATCCCTAAAAGCAGACATGACAAGGTCTTTTCACCGAATTTTACAACAAAATCCAGTGGAATGGGCTTAGGACTTGCAATGTCGAAAAATATCGTATTAAATGCCGGGGGAGATATACGATTTGAATCAAAAGAAGATATTGGAACAACTTTTATAATTTCTTTTCCTGTGATTTATCAATAGACTGATCATTGAGTATTTGGGAGTAAAAATTTTTTAAACTTAGCACCTAAAAATTCTTACCATAATTCAACTTACTTAAAACATAAGCCTTGTAATTTCTGCCGATAGGGATATTTTTATCATTAATACCAATACAATTTGGTGAAAAAGTTGTGATCTTTTCTATAGAAACAATAAATGATTTATGAACTCTGATAAAATGTTCGTCAGGTAAGTTTTTTTCTATCACGCTTATTTGCTGCTTGGTCATATAAGAATCTTTATTTGTATGTATTCTTATATAGTCCTTAATACTTTCAATGAATAAAATATCTTTCAGTAATATTTTAATCATAGTTTTATTTCGTTTTATGTAAATAAACGGCTCGGATTCTACTTGCTTTATACTTGTATTGCTTAATGTTTCAGGTTTTTCGTAAGATAAAAGTTTGTAGAATTTATTTATTTCTTTTAGGAATCGCTCAAAAGTAATTGGCTTCAGCA
>JAIOSH010000300.1 GCA_021107685.1 Bacteroidales bacterium
ACCCACAAATATTTTAAAGGGTACATTTCCGGCATTAAATTCGCCTTTGTTTTATGTAATTCAGTATGATGGCAAAACAATAGAATCAAAAGCAAAATTAAAACCGGAGAAAGCATTGGCAGATTATGAATAACAATTTTTTGTTGATGATATTGAAATAGGCTCATCATAGCAAAACGTTATAATCAGGAAATAAGATAGTACAAAATTACCCTCCGGATTACTGGCGTTACCCCTATAATATATAACTGATTACGGAAAATATCTCGTTATATAACAAAAACGAAATTTAATTATACATAATGCAACCTTTTCAAGCTTGTTTTTGTCATTATATGAAATAATCTAATTTAATAGATGTTTTATAAATAATAATTTAATTATTAAACAATAAAAAAATTTACTGTAATGAAAAAATTAACAATTTTATTTTTCGGTCTTTTATTCTCTTTTACTATGATAATAGCACAACAGGTAAACAGAGACAAAGTAGTTTTGGAAGTAGCCACAGCTACATGGTGTGGTTCTTGTCCGACTGTAGTTGGAATTATTGATCAATTATTACAAAATGGTTGTGAAATTGCAGTTATTGAATATCATAATGGTGATTCTTTTACTAATACTGCTTCTAATGCCAGGTTAAATTATTATGGTACTCAATATCTTCCTTCTTCTTATATTGACGGAGTAAAAGTAACAGCATGGAGTAGTTACTCCGCACATTATAATTCTTACCTTAACAGGCATAATACCCCTTCATCATTTACTATTGATATTGATGGTTCCAATACCGGGTTGGATTATAATGTTGAACTTACTGTTGAAAAAGTTGCTTCAACAACCAGCACAAATATGGTTTTACATCTTGTTTTAACAGAATCGCATATTCCTTATAATTGGCAAGGCTTAAACGTATTACATTTTGTTGAAAGATTAATGGCACCTAATCACAATGGTACTGCACTTAATTTTTCAAGTAGTAATACTCAGGTAATAAACCTTAATTTTTCAATTAATCAATCCTGGGCTGCAGATAATTGTGAACTCGTAGCATTTATCCAGGATAATACTACAAAAGAAGTTCTTCAGGGAATTATGATCCCCCTTCCTGATCTCGGGGGAGGTGTTTTAAATGCAGATTTTATTGCTGACTTTACTGAAGTTTGTGAAGGTGATATTGTTAATTTTACTGATAATTCTACAGGTGAAATAACTTCATGGGAATGGAGCTTCCCAGGTGGAATACCTTCCTCATCTGCCGAGCAAAACCCATCTGTAACATATAATACAGACGGAACTTATGATGTTACACTTACAGTTTCCGATACTTCTAATTCCAATACAAATACAAAAGCTGATTATATTACTGTTAATCCATTGCCGAATGTTACACTCGAACCTTTTGACGATATCTGCCTGAGTGATGCTGCATTTGATTTAACCGGCGGTCTTCCCGAAGGAGGTACTTACTCAGGGACAGGTGTAACTAATGGCTGGTTTAACCCGATTAATGCAGGTCTTGGAACGCATGTTATAACATATACGTATTCCGATGTCAATCAATGTGAGAATTTTGCAGAAGAAACTATTTATGTTGATGCTTGTACAGGTATTTCTGAAAATAATACTGAACAATATTTTGAAATATTTCCGAATCCTAATACAGGTAAATTTCATATAAAGTATAATAATTACTGCGATAATGCTTTACAATTAAGAGTATTTAATTCTTACGGGAAATTAATCCTTGATAAAAATCTCTTTTTTAATAAAGAAAAAATATCAGGAATTATTAATATGAGTGATTATGCCGAGGGTATTTATTTTATATATATTACCGGAGATTCAACTAATTTTATCAAAAAATTAATAATTCATAAATAGTGCCTGTCTATAATGTCGTCATTGCGATGAACCGTAGGGAAGGCATGTGTGTTGGCGTTCAGAAGCAATCTGTTTATTTGAAACCTAATTCTTTATTTATTAATCCCGAAAATTCAGCGATTTTTTAGTAATAATTTATATATCATATTGAATAACAATTTTATAACAATCAATAGACAATAATCAATTATCAATAAAAAATCGCTGAAAATTCGGGACCACGAAACTCTATCACACAATCCCATTTGTCAGTTTCTCGCAATGACGGTATAATTCTTTAATTTTTGTTGAACTTAATAAACAAACACTAATAAGTCTCTCTACTGATAAATATATTTCAGAACGGGATAGGTGTTTGTCCGAAGGGCTGTTATGGAGACATGGTATCGGTTATCTTTCATAAGTGGCAGAACATGTATGTAAGTCTGCCCCGTCATTAACTTCATAAGTCCAGGTAATAATATTATTTTTCAAACTGCCGCTTCCACTGACGTGATTAGCACCATTATCACACATATCCTGAGCAGGTATTGTAATACTATTACCTGCAATAATTCCATAAGGTGGTTTTTCTTCCCAGCCGATTTACCAAAAATTTTTAATTAATACCTGGCTGCTGTTCGATGGATCAACTACTATTGTAACACTATATGCATCTCTCTGGCAGGTTTCATTTACATTCCAGTTTCCTAAAAAATTATCACGCGGATCTACTTCAGGATTAACATTGTCGTCTTCATCAGATTCACAAGCATTAAGCACAATTAAGAAAGGAACACAAAATAATAAGATTTTAATAAACTTTTTCATCCTGATTTTTTTTTTAATCTAATGTTTTATAAAGTAATTTAACGAAAAAATTTACTCAAAATTACAAAATATTTTTTAAACTTTATATCCATAAAGCAAATTTTAATTAATTTTGAAATAAAGTTAAAAATAACCCTAAAATTATCCTGTCATATAAAATGTTAAAAGAAAATATTAATAAAAAGCACCAATCAATAACTGCTTATATCACGAATAAGCAAATAAAAGATGCATTGGATGTATTAAAAGAATTAACAATTGAAGCTCATAAAGAAGAGCATTTTCATCAATTTAAAAATCTTATAGATACATATCAAAATATTTTAAAATATACAATCAATGGAATTGAGGATCCTCAACGACAAGAAATATTTGCCAGATTGCTTGTTGCTATACTTGAATTATCTGATAAAGCTAAAGAGACAATCTTTACCAATTCTGCCGAAATACATACATATAGAATAAAAAAGCAATTAGAAAAGGAAATACAACTTTCAAAAGAAGAAGCTGTTGAAACTGTTGAAAATCTTTCATTTAACCGTGAACTGGCAGAAATCCTTACAAACACTTCCGTTATAAATCAGGAAAAAAATCATACAAAAAATTACAGAGATACATTAATAAAAATATTCAATATTATCTGGCTTACTGATAAATACAAAGAATCGGATGTTGAACTGCTTAGGACAATAAGTAAAGCAAATAATATACCTTGGTATGAAAAGTGCATTTTTGTAAGTGCCCTTACTATTAGTTTGCTAAGATGTTTTGATGAAAAAAAGATTAACCTGTTAATTGAATTTTATGAAACTGCAGAAGATCAATTATGGCAAAGAGCCTTAACCGGATTATTAATTGCATTATATTATTATGATAAACGCTTGATTTTATATCCTGAAATTATTAATAAATTAAAAAAATTATCAAACAATAATGAATTTAATAAAAATATTGAAATAATTATCATTCAATTTATTAAATCAAAAGAAACAGAAAATATCACTAAGAAACTGCACGAAGAAATTTTGCCTGAAATAGCAAAGTTTAAACCTAAATTGGAAGATAAATTAAATTTAGATAAATTGTATTCTGAAGATTTTTTTGAAGATAAAAACCCTGACTGGGAAACTTTTTTTGAGGATTCACCTGATTTATTTGAAAAAATTGAAGAATTTTCTAAATTACAAATGGAGGGATCCGATGTTTTTTTAAGTGCTTTTGCTATGTTAAAATATTTTGATTTCTTCAAAGAACTTAGTAACTGGTTTCTTCCTTTTTATAAACAAAATGAAACATTAAAAGAGTCTTTACAAAATGAAAAAGAAAATTTAAATACTGAGTTGTTTTTAGATGGACTTTCAAGATCATTATACATGTGTAATTCCGATAAATATTCATTTTGTTTAAATATCAAACACATGCCCCAAATGCAAAAATCTATGATGATGGAACTTTTTAATGCTGAAATTGAGAGTATGAACGAGATTGCTAATGAAGATGAAATTCTGAACAAACCAATTAGAAACAAAAATATATTTACACAATATATTCAGGACTTATACAGGTTTTATAAATTATATCCTCTGAAAAGTGAATTTACAGATATTTTTAATTTCAGACTGGATTTTCACAACACATTTTTTTTCAATTTATTAGCAGAAAACAACACTATGTTAAAAAATATTGTTGAATTTTATTTTGAAAAAAATTATTTTAAAGAAGCATTGGAAATTTATTCAAAAATTTATCAAAGCGAAAATAAAAATTATGAAATTTTTGAAAAAATTGCTTATTGTTATCAACGATTGGGTAATTTTAAAGAAGCTCTGAAATTTTATCAGCAGGCAGAGCTTTTCGATACAAATACAACCTGGATATTAAAAAAAATAGCTTTTTGTTATAGAAATTTAAACAATCCCGAAAAAGCATTAAAATACTATCTTGAAGTTGAAAAATCTGACCCTGAAAATTTATATATTCAGGCATCCATTGGTAATTGTTATCTTGATATGAAAGATTTTGAAAAGTCTTTGGAATATTTCTATAAAGTAGAATATTCAGACACTTCCAACAGAAACATTTTACGCCCTATTGCCTGGTGTTTATTTGTATTGGGCAAACTCGACATTGCTAAAAAATATTATAGAAAATTAATTAAAGAAGAAACCAATAAATATGACTTCATGAATTTCGGACATGTTGAATTATGTTTGGGAAATAAACAAAAAGCAATAGAATATTACAAAAAAAGCATTAATCAAAAAGATAATAATCTCGAATTGTTTATGTCCGGTTTCAATGATGATAAAGAATATTTATTAAAACATGGTGTTGATATTATTGAAATTCCTTTGGTTGTAGATTATTTAAAATATTCAATATAATGAAATTTTAACAATTAGTGTTTGAAAATCTAACAGTAATTGTTATGGCTAAATAATATTTTGAGGTGCTGGGGAAATATTTTGGTCGGACAATTCCTTTACTTGTAATAGCAAGAAGGAGCTTATATTTTATTTCTAAACCCTTTTTGAAT
>JAIOSH010000222.1 GCA_021107685.1 Bacteroidales bacterium
AGTTTCCAAATTTTCAATAATGCTTATTAAACCATTATGCCCCCCGTCGCCACCTTTTATCTTCATTCGTAAAGTTCCTAAAGGCAAAGCAATATCATCAACAACAATTAAAAGCCTATCCAAGGGAATATTTTCTTTATTCAACCAATAACGTACTGCTTTACCACTAAGATTCATATAAGTTGAGGGCTTTGCAAGAATAAAAGTACGCCCTTTGAATTTCATTTTAGCGAGCATAGCATACCTGTTTACAGAAAAAGTAACTTCTGAAATTTGTGCTAATGCATCTAAAATTACGAAACCTATGTTGTGCCGGGTATTGGCATATTCTTCACCAATATTACCCAAACCAACAATCAAGTATTTCAATTTAATGGAGTTTAAATAATTGGATATTTTAAAAGACTAAATAGAGTCTGTCCATAATATTCGATTTTTTATAGGTCGTACCTACGGGACTTTTGTAACTCTCTCATTATCACCCCTGACGGCGTCAGGGGTTACAAATAGTTCGTCGCTATGCGACTTTATGAGCATACTCTATTTAGTTTTTTCTTCTTTCTTTTCAGTATTTTCTTCAGTAGTATCTTCTGCTTTTCCTTCAACTTCTTCTCCTTCAACTTCTTCTTCATCTTCTTCTGCCCCTCTTGCTGTTCTGACTCCAACAATAATAGCATTTGGAATATCTAAAAATTCAACATTATCCCTTTTTATATCAGAAACCATAATAGAGTCGCCAATATCCAGATCGTCAATATTTAAAATAATATTATCGGGAAGGTCTTTAGCTAAAGCCTTAGCTTTTAATCTTCTTATTTTTTTAATTAATCTTCCACCTTTTAAAACTCCTGTTGCATTACCTTCAATTATAACAGGAATCCCGATAATAATCGGTTTATCAAGAATTACCTCAAGAAAGTCGGCGTGTAGAACTTTATCGGTAACAGGATGATACTGTGCATCTTGCAAGATAGTATCAATTTCTTTTCCATTGATGTTTAGCTTAATAATAAAAACTTCGGGAGTAAAAATAATTTTAATAAAACTTTTTTCATCTGTTGTAAAATGAATCTGTTCTTTTCCACCATACAATACACAAGGTATTTTCCCATGCTTTCTATTCATTTTAGCATCTTTTTTCCCTACGTTCTCTCTTAGAGAACCGCTAATAGATACTGTTTTCATAATGTTTAAATGTTTAAATTTGAATAATTAATAAATTTATTTATTGAATAAATAAAGAGAACTAATTGATTTATATTTATGAACTCTTTTAATTACATCTGCTATTAAATCAGCAGTTGTAAGAACTGTAATTTTTTTACTTTCTTTTTTCAGTGGTATGGTATCAGTAACAATTACTTCTTCAAAATCCGAATCTTCAATTCTTTTATAAGCATCTTTAGAGAAGACAGGATGCGTACAAAAAGCCCTGACACTTTTAGCACCGTTTTCCATCATCAATTTAGCAGCTTTTGTAATTGAACCGGCAGTATCAATAATATCATCGACCAAAACAATATCCCTTCCTTCAACGTCTCCGACTAAAGCCATTTTTGCAACTTCATTGGGCTTGGTTCTTTGCTTATAACAAATAACAAAATCGGTATGTAAGATTTTTGCATAAGCAGCGGCTCTTCTTGTTCCGCCTGTATCCGGCGAAGCCATAGTAAGATTTGGTAGATTCAAACTTTCCAGGTAAGGAAAAAATATTGATGATGCATATAAATGATCAACAGGTACATCAAAAAAGCCTTGTATTTGGTCAGCATGAAGATCAATTGTAATAATTCTGTTGACACCGGCAGCAGATAAAAGATTGGCAATTAATTTGGAAGCTATTGAAACTCTTGGTTTGTCTTTTCTGTCTTGTCTTCCAAACCCAAAAAAAGGAATAACAGCAACAATTTGCTTTGCTGATGATCTTTTAGCAGCATCAATCAATAATAAAAGCTCTAAAAGGTTATCTGCCGGAGCAAAAGTTGATTGAACAATAAATAAATCGTTTCCTCTTACATTTTCTTCAAAAGAAGGTTGGAATTCACCATCATAAAAATCTGTAACAATAACCTTACTTAAAGATTTACCATAACTCTTAGCGATTTTTTCTGCCAGATATTTTGTTGCTCTACCTGAAACTATACTTACAGGGGTTGCCATTTTTTTTAAATTTATTGGTTAAAATTTTTGTGGCGAAATTAAAACAATTATTTAATATACTACAAAAAAAATTTTAATGTCTAAATAATATTTTGTTAATCATTTTTTTCAGTAAATTTGCAGACTAAATAATTTTTATATGCCCGGATGGCGGAATTGGTAGACGCGTTGGTCTCAAAAACCAATGAGGTAACACTCGTGTCGGTTCGATCCCGACCCCGGGTACAACTATGAAGCTTTCTTGACAAGAGAGCTTTTTTGTATACATTCAGTTTTTTATTATGAGCAATATTCCAAAACGATTATCTATATACCTCACGATACTATTTGCAATCATTCTGATTCTTGGTATTTTAATCGGACAAAGAATCAGTCCGGGAGTTAATTTTGAGAAAAGTCTTATTCC
>JAIOSH010000257.1 GCA_021107685.1 Bacteroidales bacterium
AGTACCATTGCAGAGAAGGTCTGCCCCAACAGTTAAATCACCACCTGTACCGATAGTAACAGTACCACCGGCATTTATGGTCATTCCTAAACAAGCATCACCTGCTTCATCAACAACAGGATAATTTGTTAAACCTGTAGGAATTGTTACATTAATAGTTCCATCAGGTACATTACCGTCATCCCAGTTACCGCCTGTTTGCCAGTCGTTGCCTAAATTACCTGTCCATAAGCCGGGGAATGTTGCGGCAACATTAGTTACTAAAACATCATCCACTGCCCAGAACCAAGACCAATCACCTTGCCAGTTCCATCTGAATAAAACCTGTGACTGACCTGCTGCCTGAGTTGATATATCATAATATTCAGCTTGTGCATTTGATGTAGAACTAGCAGACCACGCTCCAAGAGAAGTCCAGTTTGTACCATTGTCAATGCTATAAAATACTTCTGCTGCACCACCATATCCTGATTGAAAATAATGCTCAAATTGTAATATAACAATTGTTTCAGATGTGCAGTCAAAAACAGGAGATATTAAATCTGCATCTTCTGCCTGACCATCACTACCATAACAATCACTGTCGAAAATAGCAAAACCATTGGCACTTGTAGTAGTATTAATGGTTCTTGTACAAGGATCATTAAATTGCCATACACCTCCTGCGAGATTATCAATATTTTGCCAGCAAGCAGGTAAAACACCTGTAGAGAAATCCTGTGTATAAGGCAGACTGTAAGAACCGCACACAGTAGTAAAATTCCAAACAGGTCCGTTTGTTGTTGCTTTATTGCTGTTATGTACAATCAACTGCCATTCATAAGTTGTTGAGCCACTTGCAGAATAATTATAACTTCCTGAAGCACCTGAAACAGTTCCATTTGGAACTACCAGTGCCATACTGCCTGCTACGCCATACCAAAGATCGTAAGTATCGGAATCAGAACCCCAGTCCCATGTTAAAGTTCCTGAAGTTGCAACGCCTGTTTGTCCGTTATAAGGATTTGGGTTTGTTGGGACACCTGGAGCTGCACCACCGGTGAAAGTTTCTCCTGTAATCCTTGTGTTGGGTCTGTTTGTAGTTCCTTCATAAGGATCACTGCATCCTGACGTACCGTCATTATAAGCCCAGGCATTCATACTGCTATAAACGCCTGCAGTATAATACACCGTTGAGTTAGATGCCCAGGTAGTATTATCAAAGCAAACTTTTACAAGTAAATTTGAAGTGCCATCCCAGTTAAAAGGAGTTGTTAATGTAATAAGATTCCATCCTGCAACAGGAGTATAAGCGAGGGAATAAGCATTATCAAAGCCGCTCTCAAACAATGTGGCTGTTGTAGCAGATGTGTGCTTCATTTCAATATTAAATCCGTTCATTACACCACCGGCAGAAATTACTTCCCAACCAATTTCGGTAATATTTCCTACTCCTATACCAGCCGCATTTAGTTCTGCGGCAGTGAATAACATCTGATTTTGCCCATCTTCATAATAAGTGCCGAACGGAGTGATAGCTGTACCATAAGTACCTGAATCATCTGTTCCGGTACCCACTGTAACAGTTACCTGTTGGGCATAAGACCAATTGCCGGCAATTATAAAAATTGCGAGCAGCAAACATAATTTTGTAAACTTTCTCATAAGATTAAATTTTTTGGTTAATAATTAATTTTTTTAATAAATAATTTTTTTTTAATAGATAATTTTTAATTTTTTTTAATGTTTCATAAATTTAATTTTTGTTAGACAATATTTTAAATATTTTGCTGTTAGCTGTTGGCTTTTAGCTTTTGGCTATTAGCTGTTTGTTATAATTTTAATACATAAATTTTAAATGAATTTGCAAATATATATAATAATTTTCAAAAACCAAATAAATATTAGCTTTTTTTTTGATTTTTTTTGATGTTTTCTTTGTGAAGCTTTGAGAGTTGGTGTCTTTGTGGCAATTAAAAAAAGATAGCCACCAAGTCAGAAAGACTCAAAGAAACACAAAGAGGAAAATCTCTGCCATAATTTATTTTAATAATAATTTATATATCATGTTGAATAACAATTTTTTAACAATCAATAGACAATAATCAATTATCAATAGAAAATTGCTAAAAAGTCGGGGCAGGCTGTGAAAATTAGTGAAATTCGTGTCTTTTTATAGTATTCCTGCTTTTCTTAGTATTTCTGCGAGCTTGGGGTTTTCTTTAGAATATTCGGTTAGTGCGTCAATAATATGTTCGTTTTGAAGCTTAACAGGAGCAATTGTAGTTCTTCTGTCCCATAATACAAAACCAAATAAAAACACCATCATACTAAATAAAATTCCAAATCCCCAATATAAAAAAGTTTTAATATCATTGATTTGCGTTTGTAAAGATTCGAATTTTACATTCATCTCATTCCGTAATGAATTAATCTCAGAATTCATATCATTCCGTAATGAATTAATCTCTGATTTCATCTCGTTCCGTATTAAATTCATCTCATTCCGTAATGCTTTTATTTCTATTTCCGTTTTAATTA
>JAIOSH010000609.1 GCA_021107685.1 Bacteroidales bacterium
TGCAAATGCTATATTACTATATTCAAAAAGGGTTTAGAAATAAAATATAAGCTCCTTCTTGCTATTACAAGTAAAGGAATTGTCCGACCAAAATATTTCCCCAGCACCTCAAAATATTATTTAGCCAAAAAAATTGGCTTTTTTTAAAACAGGCTAAAAGTAGTTTATACTTTTTAGTATCAATAAATTAAATTGATCTGCCTATTAGCGGATGAAATTTAAAATTTGGTTGAATAAACAAGGCTTTCCCAAATTTCTAATTTCTAATTTCTGTTGATTAAAGATAACACATTTATACACCCCAGCACCTCACAATAATATTTAGCTAATATTATTGTGGTCAGCCTGAAATTTATATCCAAGCCTTTTGCCTGTTCTGATTTTCATATTATCAATTCTGGCTTGTATTTCCTGAACAGTTACTTCTTTGACGTTATTATAGGGAGGTGTCAATAAATCAAAATTAATAGTATATAAGATTGATGATTCAATGATTTTTCTTATAGCTTCTTTATTCATAATTGCATTAACGAAATTATTATATAAGAATCCGATTTCTCTTTTTCCTTCAATAAAATAATGAAGGTCTTTATTGATACAAACCCTGCCAATAAGATACCCAATATCATTTAACCTATTATACTTGAAAGAATCGCTTAAAAAATTATAAATATTAATAATACCACAGTAAGATCGGTCTTTATTCGCTTTTACATAAGAAGTTTTCATAACTTCATGGTCTCTAGAAAATTCAAATACATTTGTATGCATCATAAAAATCAGAATATCTCCTGCAAATTTTAATTCAACCTCAAATTCACCTTTATCTTTACATTCTATTGCGATTTTTCTTTTTAATGTAGCAGGGTTTTTATGGAAGCCTTCAACAATCTGATGAATTATATTTCGAAATTCTTTAAAAGTATGTAAAGTGTTATTATAAACAACATGCTTTAAATTTGCTTTATGAATTAAAGTATTATATAATTCCGATGATTTGTTGAGTTTATTCATTGAGAAAAAGATAATCGGTTTGCTATTCAAAAGTAAATGAAAGTAGAAATATTTTTGAGTTTAAACTTTCAATACCATCTGTATAAATATTATTTTCTTTTTTTAGTATATCAAAAATACCATACGACATTTTTATTTCAGCACCAAATTTAAACCATTCATTATAAAAATCAAATCCAACTCCAATTTCAAAAGCAAGGTCATTTTTTTTCAATTTAACCTGTACAAGATTTCTATCTTCTTTTTTGTTTGCCTGTGAAGCCAAATCAATACTGTATTTTAAACCTGAAAGCAAATAAGCTCTTACATTATGTATTCTCTTAGATTTGTACTTGATATTAATAGGCAAATCAATGAAAGTAGAAGAAATTGCTTTTTTAATTTCTAATACGGGAATTCTTTCTTCATTATTTTTGTATGGATATATTGTATAATTAATGTATCTTTCACCAAAGGATAGCGCCGGAACAAATCTCAGATCAAAATATTGACCTAATCTAAGGTTTGATACAATTCCAATTGTAAATCCATAGGTGGGTTCACCTTCAACACCATAGAGCATTGCTGAATCTGCATAAAAATCTCCGGTGTAGGTCGAGTCAAAAACTATATTATTTAAATTGGGAACAGTTTTTATGGTGAATAACATTTGGTTTAAACCTAATGAAAAACCAAAATGATATTTTTTATAATCGAAAACAGGAAGGTTTTCAACATTTCTCCTCTGTGCATAAGAATTTTGTGAAAGTAATGATAGATGGATTATTATCCCTAATAAAATTATTTTGAAAAGTTTCAAAAGATTTATATTTTTATTAATGAATTAATAACGAGTATTCGTTTTTTTTATTTTATTGTTGAAATTTCAGTATTTCATTTAAAAGTTTTTCTTTATTAATTGGTACCACACCAACTTCCTCACAAACAAGCCCTCCTGCCAAATTTGAAATTGAAGCAATTTCAGGTGTAGGAAGTCTAGATACAAGACATAAAGAAGCAACACTTATTACTGTATCTCCTGCTCCGGATACATCAGATATCGAACGAATATGAGCTGGAATATACTTTATATGTTTTTCATTTTTTTTATAATAAGAAACAAGTACTCCATCCTCTGAAAGCGTAACCATAACTGTTGCAATATTATGTTTGTTTTGTAACAATGAAACTGCTTCTGTTAATTCATCCTTATTTTTCGAATCAAAATCAATCTTTAATCCTTCTTTTAATTCTTTAATATTAGGTTTGAATAAAGTTATGTTTTTGTAAGCATTGAAATTATTCTTTTTAGGATCAACAACAACAGGGATATTAATTTTATTTGCTAAAGAAGTAACTTTTTCTATCAGGTCAGGTGTAATTATTCCTTTATCATAATCCTGAAAAATAATTATATCAATTTTTTCATTTTCCAGTAAATACTTTATTTTATCAGAAATTTTTATTAAATCCGTGGCATTAAGTTCTGTATCAATTTCTTCATCTACTCTAAGCATTTGGGTATTATTACCTATTACTCTGAACTTAGTTGTAGTGATTCTGTCATTACTTCTGCAAATTCCTTTAGTATCTAAACTTTCATTTTTAAGCAATTCTAAAAATTCATTTCCTTTTAATTCATTACCAATTACTGAGCAAAGTATTGGTCTGGCTCCGAGGGCTTTGATATTTAAAGCAACATTTGCTGCACCGCCTAATCTGTTTTCTCTTTTTTTAACTGTAACAATAGGGACAGGGGCTTCAGGCGATATTCTTTCAACATCTCCCCATAAATAAGAATCAACCATAACATCGCCAATAATTAAAACATTATAATTATTGAATGACTCAAAAAGTTTATGATATTTTTCTTTTTTTAACATCAGCAGTTTGTTGTGGTTTTTTTCAACCTAAATTAATTTTTCAAGTGCTTCTTTGATACGTTTAATGGCTTTTTCAAGTTGAGCTTTTGAAGTAGCATAAGAAATACGAATACAATTCGGATTGCCAAAAGCAGAACCTGTAACCATTGCAACCTGAACTTCATTTAAAAGGTATAAACAAAGATCAGTGCTGTTTTTAATTATGGTTTTACCATCGGATTTACCAAAATAATATGATATGTCGGGGAAAATATAAAAAGCTCCGGCAGGTATATTTATTTTTATACCTTGTATGTTTTTTAAAAGTTCAATAAGAAAATCTCTTCTTTCTTTAAATGCTTTTTGCATTTCTTTTAATTCGTTTGATGTATCGGTATTAGAAGATATTGCTGTTAAAGCTGCAAGTTGAGAAATTGATGAAGCACCTGATGTTATCTGTCCTTGTAAAGTATCGCAAGCCTCAGCAATTTCTACGGGAGCTGCAAGATAACCAATTCTCCACCCTGTCATTGCAAAACCCTTTGAAACGCCATTTACAGTAATAACTTTATCTTTAATAAAATCAAACTGGGCAATGCTTTCGTGTTTCCCTGCAAAATTAATATATTCATAAATTTCATCGGAAATAATAAAAATATTTTTATGCTTTGATATTACTTCTGCTATCTTTTTTAATTCATCTTTTGAATAAAACGAACCTGTTGGATTACATGGTGAACTGAACAAAAAAATCTTTGTTTTATTTGTAATTGCTTTTTCAACTTGTTCGGGTGTTACCTTAAAATCATTTTCAATTGTAGTTGGAATTTCAACAATCTTTCCTTGTGCAAGTTTTGTTATTTCGGGATATGAAACCCAGTAAGGTGATGGAAGAATTACTTCCTCGCCGGGATTTACAAGGCTTAATATTACATTGGCTATTGATTGTTTTGCTCCGTTTGAAATAACAATTTGCTCATAATTATAATCAAGATTGTTTTCTTTTTTAAATTTATTTGCAATAGCTTTACGTAATTCAATAAGACCCGATACCGGTGTATAGTGTGTGTGATTTTCATCTATTGCTGTTTTTGCAGCTTCTTTTATATAATTAGGTGTGTTGAAATCAGGTTCGCCTATACTTAAATTTATTACATCATAGCCCTGAGCTTTTAATTTCCTGCTCAACCTTGTCATTTCCAAAGTAGCTGATTCTGAAAGATTGTTAACTCTGTCCGATAAAATATTCATTCTGTTTTATTTTAAATTTTTTATTAATTTTGGCTGCAAATGTAATAAATTAAATATTAGTAATTAAAATGAATTCTAAATTTAACTTTTTTTAGATGAATACTCTAATTGACATATTAAAATATATTTTACCTGCCGGAATTGTTTTTGCTGTAACATATTTTCTGATAAAGAGTTTCTTAGATAATGAACAAAAAAAACGAACAATAGATATTGAAGTATCGACTAAGAAAATAATTACTCCAATTCGTTTGCAAGCTTATGAGCGAATAGTTTTATTGCTTGAAAGGATTTCACCTAATAATTTAATACTTCGTGTTAACAAACCCGGTATAATGGCTTTTCACTTACAAACATCTCTTATAAAAACAATACGTGAAGAATTTGATCATAATTTATCTCAACAACTTTATCTTTCTTCGGAAGCCTGGGAATTAATTAAAAATGCTAAAGAAGAAGTGATAAAGCTTATCAATACTGCTGCTGCAGGACTTAATGAGACATCTTCGGGAATAGATTTGGTTAAAATTATTTTAGATATGGAATCCCGGATAAAAAACACACCAATAAATATCGCTTTGGAATATGTTAAAAACGAAGTGAGAAGTATATTTTAGTTTGTAACTAACACTGTAAGAATTCAGAGGGTGATAAGGGTTATTTTTATGGTTTTATTGTTATATGGTTAAATGGTTTATGTGTTAAAGTGTTATTGTGTTTTAATTAGCCCCTGAACGAAAACATTGTTGTTTCTTGTCATTTCAACCAAAGGGATAAATCTCCATCAATCTGTATGTCAGGGCTTGAGATTTCTCGCTCCATTAGAAATGACAGTTTTGAATAGTTTTCGTGCAGGCATTAATTAACAATTTGTTTCCTGTAGCTTGTTTTTTATTACTGATCACCGAATTAAACGCAGAGACGCAAAGACGCAGAGAAAAACAACCATTAGTTGTCATTACCTACTGCCTACTGCTACTGCCACTGCTACTGATACTGCTACTGCCCTCACTCCACCTTAACCATCTTCCTTACTCCTGCTGTTTCACCATTGACAAGGAGCGAATAGTAATAAATACCGGTTTTGAGATTTATACCTGAAAACTCTGCATTATGAGTTCCTTTATCTAAAATACCGAGATATTTACTTGTAACTTCTTTTCCAAGTACATTGTAAACTTTTATAACAACATTTGCCTTGTGCGGGATTGAGAAATTAATATTAGTGCTTTCTTTAAAAGGATTGGGGTAGCAATTAACTATTTCAGGTTTTGTTTGTTCAGAAATATTGGTTCCCACAGTATCGTAAA
>JAIOSH010000475.1 GCA_021107685.1 Bacteroidales bacterium
AATATCATTAAATTATAGTAATAAACTACACAGTTAGATGTAAAGATTTACTCACTCGGCAACTCAAAATAAAATTTAGCCCATTTGATGTATAACCTGCAAATTAAATAAATTTTGGCTCTATTCTATGAAACGGTTGATTTTTATAAAACATAGATATATCAAAACTTACACATGAATCTCTTGTTTAAAAAAAACATTAATTCTCTATATTTACAGAAAAACAACCATGTTTACAATTATATTTATCAGTAAATCAATATAATACATTACAAATCAAACTATCAACCATAATTTAGAATAGAGCCTAAATTTTTAAATAAAGAAGTTTAAAATTCTGAAATTTTTCTATAAAAAATTAAAATGTTTGTATCCATACTAAAATGTTTTTCGTATAAATATTATTAAATCGACAACAAATACCAAGGCTTTACAGGGCTGTTCAATTCTATTTTAAAATGAAACATTCAATAAATATTTTATGCTTACTTATCCTCATACAAATAAAAGTATTATCTGCAATTATAATTGTTGATATAAATGGTGGTGGTAATTACCTGTCAATACAAGAAGGTATAAATAATGCAAATTCCGGTGATACTGTCCTTGTATATCCCGGTACATACTTTGAAATAATTGATTTTATCGGAAAGGACATCATTGTCGGTAGTTTGTATCTTACAACATCTGATACTTCATACATTTCACAGACAATTATTGATGGAAATAATGAAAATTTCAGGTTAGTAAGATTTACTAATAATGAAACACAATTAGCAAAATTTACAGGTTTTACTGTTACACATGCTAATTTGAGTTGGAAAAATTCAAACCCATATTCTACAGGACTGGCAATTTATATAAATGGCAGTTCACCTGTAATAGAACATAATATTATGATTGATAATAATTTTGGCAGTTGGTATGGGAATGGAGGAACTATTGTTTTGGAAAATTCAGCAGCGATTATTTGTGATAATCTAATATCAGATAGTTATGGAGCCTTTGATGGTGGGGGTATTTATATTATTGAATCTCATAATGTTAAAATACAAAATAATATTATTAGCGACCATAGGCTACTAAGCGGTTACGGAGTAGCACACGGAGCCGGCTTATATATAAATACCTCTCATGATTTATATATTGAAGGCAATATTATTAAAAACAATTACAATGATTACGGATATGGTGGAGGAATCTATATTATTGGTTCTACAAATATTATTATAGAGAATAACCAAATCATTAACAATATAACTTGTGGAGATGGAGGAACTGTTACTATTACAAATTCTTCCGGTGTTTTTTTAATAAACAATTTAATTGCAAATAATTTTGTATATTGGATTGGTGGAGGAATATCAGGATATAATTCAAATTTTTTAATTGTTAATAATACAATTTGTAATAATGTTACTGATACATCGTATAGTTATGGTCATGGAGGAGGCATATACTTAGAAAATGCAAGCCCTCAAATATACAATTCTATTATATATGGTAACAGTGCCTTACTTTCAGGAAATCAAATTTATCTTAAAACTGATAATACTGATCCTGATTTTTATTACTGTGATATACAAGGTGGTTTAGAAGGGTTTGGTATGGATACTAATTTTACTTATAATGGTATATATGAAAATAATATTGACGAATATCCTATTTTTTTATACACGGGTGAACATCCTTACAGCATTGATAATTATTCTCCTTGCATCAATTCAGGACAACCTGATACTTCGGGATTATACATTACTGAGTTTGATTTGGCTGGAAATTTAAGAATTGTTAATGATACAATTGATATTGGTGCTTATGAACATCAGTTTGTTTCAAATATTAAAGATAAAAATGCTTTAAAAGATGATTTTTGTATTTTTCCGAATCCTGCTAAAGGGAAATTTAATATTTTGTTTAATAAATTTAATAAAAATAAATATGAAGTAATGATCACAGATATTAGTGGAAAAGTGGTAAAGAGCATGAATATTAAGAATCATTTAACTCAGGTTGATATAACAGATTTCCCAAAAGGAATTTACTTTATTAAAGTTAAAAGTAAAAATTTCATAAGATTTAAAAGGATTATTATCAATTAATAAGTTCTAAACCCTCGTAAGGGTTATTTAAACTTTTACTGTGTAAATGCAAACTGAATAATATTTGCACCCATTTTTAAGGCTTTCAACCTGGTTTCTTCAGAATCCTTATGTACTTCCCAATCTTCCCATCCGTCACCAAGGTCACATTCATAGGTGTAAAAACAAATTAACCTTCCTTCATATATTAATCCAAACCCTTGTGGAGGTTTTTTATCATGTTCGTGTATTTTAGGTAAGCCATTATTAAAATTATATTTCTGATGATAAATTGGATGGTCAAATGGCAGTTCAACAAAATCCAGTTCAGGAAAAACTTTTTTCATTTGTGGTCTTATAAATTTATCTAAACCATAATTATCATCAATATGAAGAAATCCGCCACCTGTAAGATAATCCCTTAGATTTTTAATATCCTGATTAGAGAAAACCACATTTCCATGCCCTGTTAAATGAATAAAAGGATAGTTGAAAATTTCAGGACTTCCTGCTTCAACAGTAGCATAATCTTTATTGATATTTGTTTTCAGATTTTTATTGCAAAATTCTATAAGGTTTGTCAAAGAAGTTGAATTTGCATACCAGTCACCCCCACCACTGTATTTTAATAAAGCTATCTGTATAGTAGGTGGGATGGTTGCTGATGTACAAATAAATATTATTGCTAATAATATTAAAAAACGTTTCATTTTATTTTTCATTAAGTAAGTTAATAATATGACAAGCAACCAATGCTGCTGTCTCAGTCCTTAAACGACTTTCCCCCAAACTTATTGGAATAAAACCGGAATCTTTTGCCGATTGAATTTCTATTTTGCCGAAATCTCCCTCAGGCCCGATCAATATAAGTGCATCCTGTCCTTTTTGATAAATATTATTTAATAATGTAGAATTTTCTTTATCACAAAAAGCAATATATTTTCTATCAGAAAAATTTCCTTTAATAAAACCTTTAAATTTTACTGCATTATTAAGTTTTGGATGATACGCTTTTAGTGATTGTTTAACAGCAGAAGTAATTATTTTATTTAATCTTTCGGTTTTAATATTTGTTCTTTCCGAATGTTCACAAAATACCGGTGTAATTTCATCAATACCTATTTCTGTTGCTTTTTCGAGAAACCACTCAAATCGTCCGATATTTTTAGTAGGAGCCACTGCAATATGAATTTTATAATCACGTTTTCCATATTCTTTATAAATCTTTTTTATTTCTACTGAACATTTTTTAAAATCAGTATCTAATAAAACAGATTCATATAGATTTCCATTTCCATCTGTCAGGTGTATCTTATCACCTGTTTTTAAACGCAAAACCTTTATACAGTGTTTTGATTCTTGTTTGTTTAAAGTATAAATATCCGAATTGATATCAGGAGTGTGAAATAAATACATTTGATTTGGATAAAAATAATTTCAAAAGTAGGATAAAATAAAATATTTTTTCATTTTTTTCTTGTCTTTTACAAAGAAAAAAAAATATTTTTAAATTAAAACATTTTAACTTATTCTTTTTTCTTATTTTTGGTTGCTCCAAACCTAAGCCTGATAAACCGGAAACAACGAATTACTCCGAAGGAAACCCTTGGACAAATCGTAAATAAAAGGTTAAATACTAATGTTAATAAAAACTATGCTCTGGATAATTGCATCAATAATTATAATTTTTATCTTATTTTGCCTGAATATTTTTTTTAATCAGGAGAAATTTATATTCTTTCCTGAAAAACTTGCTTCTGATTTTCAATATAATTACAAAATTCCTTTTGATGAAATAAACTATACACCTGATAAAAAGACAATTATAAATGCATTATTATTTAAATCGGAAGATACAAAAGGGATAGTTATTTATTTTCATGGTAATGCTGGTAGTTTAAGAAATTGGGGTAATGTGGCAGACCTATTCATTAGCTTAGGATATGATGTATTAATATATGATTACAGGGGATTCGGAAAAAGCACTGGAAAAATTAGCGAAAAAACATTGTATAATGATGCGCAATATATTTATAACCGGATCAAACAAAAATATAAAGAATCTGATATTATTATTTACGGTCGTTCTATCGGAACAGGAATTGCTACTTATATTGCATCCAATAATCATCCATGCAAATTAATACTTGAAACACCATTTTATAATATGAATGATCTGGCTAATAAATTTTATCCATGGGTGCCAAAATTTTTATTACGGTTTAAATTCGCTACGAATGAATACATAACTAAAGTTAAATGTCCTGTTTATATTTTTCACGGAACTAATGATGAAATAATTTATTATGGTTCCAGTTTAAAATTAAAAAAATTGTTTAAATACGGAGATGAGTTATTTACAATAAAAGGAGGATATCATAATAATTTGGAATTATTTGAGGAATATCATATAAAATTAAATGTAGTATTTTCTAATGAAGAAAAATTTGAATGTAATTAATAAGTCAATCCCGAAGTTTCGTGGATAAATAAGATACTACTGCGAATTTAGTGGAACCCCGAAACTTCAGCGATTTTCTAAAGGTAATTAACATTAGAAAAATGAAATATAAATGTTTGTATTTTAGGTATATGGATTACAATATACTAGATTAAAATATGGTAGGATAATTTTTTGTGGGTTTTCGTGTCTTTGTGTTTTAGTGGCATTTCTTCTTCTGCCACAAAAGCACTAAAACACAAAATCCCACTAAGTACCGCCATAATTTTAATTAATTTTTTGTTTTATATTTTCCTGGTTGTCATAAGATTAATAATAAAATACTTAAATAAATATCCCTCAGAAAATCGCTGAAACTTTGGGACTAAAATGATTGAATGCTAAAAACCGAATAAATAGCAGTTAGTGAATAGTAACTCCAAAAAATGATGAAAAATGATTATTGTAGATGAATCAATATCTCCTGAAAAATTGACAAAAGTATTAACCTACTTAAAATTTGATGAACATAAATTACCGGAAATCATACACATAAAAAATATTTATCCCGGAATACCGGACGAGGAAATACGAAAACACATACTGAAAACAAATTCAATATTTATAACCTCGGATAGAGTAATACATAACAAAATTTTATTAGATAGCAAAAGAAGTATATACATAGATAATGATGGAAAAATTACAAAGAAAAAATTAAAAGGAATTAATATTCCAAAAAAAAATATAAATCACGGAAAAACCGAATTACAAGATAGTTACGAGACTAAGAAAATAGATATTCGCGGAATGTTAATACCAAGTTCGGTACAACAATTAAAAAAACTGAGAACAAAACGACGACGAATCAGAAATTATTTTGAAGGATTGATCAATATTGAGAACATTGATGTTTCATTATCAAAAAAGGACATTCAAGATAAAATGTTAATTGGGTTGAAAATAAGGATAATTTCAAATAACGGAATAAAATCATTAGATGCAAGTGAAATATATATTCTCGAAAATAAAATCAATGACGAAAAAATTTATCCCTGCTATATACTGATTGCGCTAATCAGGCTGATTTTAAACACCAAAAAAACAACTATATTTTATGACTCAACCGAAATAAATGGAGACTTTGAAACTAATTTAAAAACTGAATTTTCAGAACTATTACTAAGTTTAAAATCTAATTTTGATCAAATAAATTTTCATCCGGTTAACAAAGGGAAAAATATTGAGCTTTTAAGAAATAAATTAATACAATTGACAAAGAAAGATGCAGGGAATGAGATAATAACAGGAGATATAATGATGATAAAACAGAGATTATTCACCGACTCCTAACATGCTATATAATATCTATTTTATAAAAACTTTGTTTTTCTTACAAACCTTATATTTCAGTTGATAAATCTAAAATCTAAAAAATTATAACATAAAGTCGCTATAGCGACGAACTATTTGTAACCCTGACGGTAAGTCAGGGGTGATAATAAGGGAGTTACAAAAATCACGTAGGGACGACCTATAAAAAAATCGGATATTATGGACAAATACTAATTAATATTCTCACTTTCCGGCAATCCATATTCTTCAACCATTTTAATATCAACTATTTCCAATTGATCAAGAATAGGATTATAAATTTCAGGAATTACAGGAATATGAACACCTTTTGATGA
>JAIOSH010000173.1 GCA_021107685.1 Bacteroidales bacterium
GCAGGCTTTAGGTCTAAATGAAAAACAAATAAAAATCATTAAAAATTATGAAACTAAGGGCGGAAAATTTTATAAAAAAGAAGATTTAAAAAAGATTTACGGTATTTCCGAAAATGAGTATAATATTCTTGAACCTTATATTAGGATAAAAACTGAAAAGAGATTTGATAAGAAGAAACCGAATATTGCAATTGCAGAAACATTAAAGCCATTTGAATTTAATCCTAATAATCTTTCAATTGAAAAATGGAGGGAGATTGGATTGCCTGATAAAATAATTCAAACAATAAAAAATTATGAACAAAGCGGAGGAAAATTCTATAAAAAGGAAGATTTTAAAAAAATTTATGGAATTACAGAAAAGATATATACAGCTTTGCAATCTTATATTATAATTCCGGAAGATACTATCAGGATGGCTAAATTTTATGCTGATACTTTAAAGCAGTTCGTATTGGAGATCAATTCGGCAGATACTTCTGATTTGGTGAAGTTGAAAGGGATCGGTCGGTACTATGCCGGACGAATACTTAAATACAGAGAATTACTCGGTGGTTATTATGCTAAAGAGCAATTACTCGAAGTATATGGTATGGATAGTACAAGATATAACGGCTTTATCAACTTTGTTTTGGTCAACCCTGATTCTGTTATAAAAATAAATATAAATAAAGCGTCAATCAAGGATTTGATAAAGCATCCTTATATTGAATTTTATATAGCAAAATCGCTTGTAATATACCGCGAAAAAAATGGCAAATTCAACTCTTTAGATGAAATACTTGACGTTGATTTGGTTTATAAAGAACTACAAAGTAAGTTGGTACCATATTTCACATTAGAATAATCATAATAATTTAATGATAGAATTAATTAAATTTTTAATAAACAAAATGATATTCCTTAAAAGAAAAAAAACTATAATGCTTATTTTTCTCTTCTTAGGATATTTTACAGTATTTGGTGAAAATAATTATACGGAGATTGATCTTGAAAACGCAAGTGATATACAAAAGGTGGAAATTCTGAATAAATTGACAAAGCAATATTGGAATTCAGACAGAAGTAAATCTCTTGGTTTTGCTGAAAAAGCGTTTCATATTGCAAGTCAATTAAATGATAGTTTGGGAATGGCTACTGCTTTAAAAAACATTGGAATTATAAATTATTTTACCGGTGTTTATGATGTTGCGGAAGATTATTATTTTAAGGCTCTTGAAATTTTCAAACAAATAAATGATTCTTCAGGTATTTCAGGCTGCTATAATAATATTGGACTTATAAACAGAATAAGAGGTAATCATAAAAAAGCTATGGAATTTTATATATTATCATTTGAGATTGATGAAAAGCTTGGTGATTTAGATGGGGTTGCAGCCAGTCTCAATAATATTGGTAATATTTACAATGTAACAGGTGAATATCAAAAGGCTATTCAATATTATAACAGGTCATATAAAATTTATAAAAACTCTAATGATGAACAGGAAATGATTGATTGCCTGATAAATATCGGTAATGTTTACGAAAGCCTGAATTTTTTTGATAAATCGATTTCTAATTATGAATTAGCCCTGAAACTGGCAGATAAATTAAATGATAAGTATAGCAAAGCATTTTGTTATTATAATATGGGTGGAGTTTATATGAGGAAAGATGATTATACAAAAGCAGGAAAATATTTTACAGAATCTTTGCTTTTGCGTGAAGAATTAGATGATAAAGCAGGAATGGCAACCTGCCTTGCATATATTGGACAGGTTTATGAAGAATCCGGTAAGCTCGACAGAGCAAACGAACTCTATATTCAATCATTGAAAATTTTGGAAGAAATTGGTAATAAAAGACTTATATCTGCTTTATTTACTTTTATAGGACGTAATCTCAGTAAAAAGGGTGATAACCATAAAGCAATACAATATTTTAAGCACAGCCTCGAAATTTCAGAAGAAATTTCAGCTAAGCCACAAATAATGGATAATTATGAACAAATGATTTTTACTTATGCAGCATTAAAAGATTTTAAAAATGCAGATAAATATTTGGATTTATATATTGCTATAAAAGATACGCTATTAGAAGACAGGACATTATTAGCAGGTAATGATTCTACCTTAGTGATAAATAGTCAGCCAAAAAAATCAGATCAAAAATATGAAAATATAAAATTCAATTTACAATTAGTTAGAATATTGCTGGTGATTGCCTTTATAATTATTGTAGTTCTTTTAATATTATTAAAGAGGAAGAAAAAATAAGTAGGCAGTAAGCAGTGGCAGTAAGCAGTGGGCAGTGCTTGCACAAAAACAATTCAAAACTGTCATTTCGAGTGGAGCGAGAAATCTCATGCCCTGACATACAGATTGATGGAGATTTCTCCCCCTGGTCGAAATGACAAGAAGCAGCGTTTTGGTGCAAGCAATAAAAAGATTTAGAGATAGAAAAGCGTTCTGAAATTTTTTCACTCATACTGCACTTAATTTTTAATAATTTTGCATTTTGAAAATTTAAATAATCCAAGCTATGAATTTTGATTTAATTATAATAGGAAGCGGACCCGGTGGTTATGTTGCAGCTATCAGGGCATCTCAATTAGGTTTTAAAGTTGCAGTTGTTGAAAAAGCCGAATTAGGTGGAATTTGCTTAAATTGGGGATGTATTCCAACAAAAGCACTATTAAAAAGTGCCCAGGTTTATAAATATATTTCACATGCCGAAGAATATGGTATTCAAATAAAAGGAGAAATAATACCTGATTTTGAAGCAATGATCAAACGTAGTAGAAAAGTTGCCGAAAATATGAGCAAAGGAATACAATTTCTTTTCAAAAAGAATAAAATTGAACATATAAAAGGTTTTGGAAAAATTAAACCCGGTAAAAAAGTTGAAGTAATTGATGATAATGGAAATACTACTGAATATTCTGCCCATCAAATAATTATTGCCACAGGTGCCCGTTCCGGTGAATTACCTGGCATAAAACAAGACGGGAGAAAAATAATCGGATACAGGGAAGCAATGAATTTACCAAAACAACCAAAATCAATGGTTGTTGTTGGTTCAGGGGCAATTGGCTCTGAATTTGCTTGTTTTTATAATTCACTCGGCACAAAAGTTACTCTTGTTGAATTTTTACCGAATGTTGTTCCTCTCGAAGATGAAGAAGTATCAAAACA
>JAIOSH010000127.1 GCA_021107685.1 Bacteroidales bacterium
CCAAAACAACAAGGATTGAAACGATCAGGCGGAAAATGCAGGACATATAACACCGGAATCTTTCAGAACAACTTCCAAAACAACAAGGATTGAAACCTTATTACAAGCATATTTCGACTTCGCTCAATATGACAGTATCTTTCAGAACAACTTCCACTATAACTTCTTTTTATCTGAACTGATTTTAATAAGTATGAACACTACTTTGAGCAGAAGGTAAATAATTAATGCCAAACCATGCAATTAAAAGTACAACAAATGCCAATGCAAGTGTCCATAAAGGTCCGTTTATTTTTTTGATATGATATTTCCTGTAATGTATGTAAATCAAATATACCATCCATGTGAGAAAAGCCCATGTTTCTTTTGGGTCCCAAGTCCAGTAATGACCCCAGGCTTCTTTTGCCCATAAAGCACCGAACAATAAACCTAAGGTTAAAAAGCCAAATCCAAGATAAACCATGTTATCAGATAGATTTAGGATGTTAATTTTAAAATTGGTCTTAAAATGAAATAAATAAAGTCCGTAAACTGCCACAATTGCTGATGCAGCAAGCAAAGCATAAGAAAAAATATATACAATCACATGTGGGATAAACCATGGACTTTGTAATGCAGGCATTAATGTTTTTGAATAATTTTCAGGATGAATATAATTAAGTATTAAAAATAAAATTGACAAACCAAGGCTATAGCTTATAAACCATTTATATTTCCACCTTAAATAAGTTAATAAACCTACTAAAGGCAAAAAGAATGAATACCACAGCCTGGTTTCGCCGAGTGTGCGTAATGGTGGCCTGTCGAGATTTATCCACAGTATAACAATAAAAATTCCGAGTACACCAATACCAAGAGAAATAATAATATTAGCTAATTTATCTTTAAATACATATTTTGATGGATAATAATAAACAATTACACCAATTATCCATAAAATAACAGATATTAAAGCAAATATTGGAAAATTAACCCAGTTCATATCCTGTATTTTATATTATCATATTTTTGTGCTGTTGATTAACCCCGTAGGATGATAACTTCTAATAATGAGTTATCATCAGCATATAAATATCCAACGGGGTAAACCTCTAATTCATAAACTCTTTTCATTTTTTTTAATTTCTAATTTCAGTGTTCTGTGAACGGTTACATTTATTTTTTACCTTTACCTATCCATATCATATAAACAGCTCCTGCCATCATCATAAAAACGCCAAAATATACAACAGGCAACCATGGATCTTTAACTGCTTCAATTACACTTAGCCTTGACCACCTTCCCATTCTTTTATTATAACTGCTTTGATATAATTTCCATCCTTTTATTTTATACGGCTTATTTACTTCAATAAATACCGTATCACTTTCAAAAGCATTAGGATATACCACAATTTCCGATTTATACTTTTTGGGTTCAGGGCTTAACATAACCAAAGAAAAATTATTATTAAGTTTTAAAGCCTGTGCTTGTACAATATAATTCCCGCAAGTGATCCATCCTGAAACAGTATCTTTAGTTATTGTATTTATAGCCCTGATTTTAGCCGAATGAACAGCCCCTGTATTATTACCGGGTATAAAACTTTGATTAATTTTTACAGAAAAATTAAAATATTCTTCAATAAAAATATTCCAGTCTAAAATATTGTTTGTAACCTCTTTGTTGATTATAAACATATTTTTCCCATTTCCATAAACAAGCATACCTGTTTTATTATCAATAATTCCAATATTCGGATTATACTCTTCTATGTCAAATCTTATAAGATTAAGCGTGAATGGAAGCTTATAAACATTTTTATTTTTATCACTTGCATACCAAATTTTTTCTCCTTTATATAAATTTATTGATAAATTAATTATATCGGATGAACCTAAAGAAGCAGAAAAAATTGTTATCCATAAACCTAAATGATTTAAAATAAAACCGGTATTTTTCCAATTAAAATGAAATATTTTTTTTAATATAACAAAACCAAGTATTAATAAAAAATAAAAGGAAGCCAAAAAATACTCCCAACTTGATGTAAGATGGGATAATCCTAAATCTTTCGTAAGTTTATCAACTGCCTGGTCATTCTGTGGAGTAAGTCCCATAAGCAGAACAAGAAATGTTAAGAGCGAGATTGCACTAATTGATGCAGGAATGCTTGATAACCATTTAACTAAAGGTTTTTTCCTGTAGAAATAAAATATTAAAATAAGAATAGAAATAAAAATTGAACCTGCAAATAAATTATAAGGATAATATAATATTGCTATATTATTTTTTGGATGTATATATTCAAGGGCAAATCCAATAATGAGTAATCCTGTTGCTATGCAGAAACTTTCAATAAATTTCCATGGGAAATTCCAAATAATATTATGAGTGTTTTTATCAGTAGAATTATGCATTCATGGAAATAAGAAATTCTTCATTTGAATCGGTGAATTTCATTTTATCTTTAAGAAATTCTATAGCTTCCAAAGGATTCATATCAGCTAAGTGATTACGTAATATCCATATTCTTTGCAAAGTTTCCTTATCAAATAACAGGTCATCCCTGCGTGTACTTGAAGCAACAATATCAATAGCAGGATAAATTCGTTTATTAGAAAGTTTTCTGTCTAATTGTAACTCCATATTACCTGTGCCTTTAAACTCTTCGAATATTACTTCATCCATTTTTGAGCCTGTATCAATCAGGGCAGTAGATATTATTGTTAAAGAACCACCGTTTTCGATTTGTCTTGCTGCACCGAAAAAGCGTTTCGGTTTATGAAGAGCATTAGCTTCAACACCTCCTGAAAGCACTTTGCCCGAAGCCGGAGATACAGTATTATAAGCTCTTGCCAGACGAGTTATGGAATCTAAGAGAATAACAACATCATGACCACATTCGGTCATTCGTTTTGCTTTTTCCAGAACAATATTCGCTATTTTAACATGACGTTCTGCAGGTTCATCAAATGTTGACGATATTACTTCCGCATTAACACTTCGTTCCATATCAGTAACTTCTTCAGGACGTTCGTCAATAAGCAGGACTATTAAATATGCTTCGGGATGATTAAATGCAATTGCATTGGCAATTTCTTTCAAAAGAACAGTTTTACCTGTTTTCGGTTGAGCAACAATTAATCCTCTTTGTCCTTTACCTATAGGTGTGAACATATCAATAATACGTGTTGATAATGAATTTTCCGGATGACCTGTTAAGCTGTATTTTTTTTCAGGAAAAAGAGGAGTGAGAAAATCAAAAGGAATTCTGTCGCGTACTTCATCAGGATTTTTTCCATTTATTAATTCAACTTTTATTAAAGGAAAATATTTTTCACCATCCTTAGGTGGTCTGATACTTCCCCTGACAGTATCACCTGTTTTTAAACCAAACAACTTGATCTGTGATTGAGAAACATAAATATCATCAGGAGAATTAAGATAATTATAATCTGATGATCTTAAAAAACCATAACCATCCGTCATTATTTCAAGAACCCCTTCGCTGCTAACTATACCTTCGTATTCAAAAGAATATTCATCTTTTCGTCTTTCATAATATTTATTCCGATAATTTTTATTATTAGGTACTTTATTAATATTTTCTTGTCTCTGATCTTTTTTATTTGTTTCGGTATTAATATTTTCTTGTCTCTGATCTTTTTTATCTGTTTTAGTATTAATATTTTCTTGTCTCTGATTTTTTTTATCTGTTTCAGTATTAATATTTTCTTGTCTCTGATTTTTTTTATCTGTTTCAGTATTAATATTTTCTTGTCTCTGATTTTTTTTATCTGTTTCAGTATTAATATTGTTTGATTTATGAGCCTTATAATTATCTTCATTCATATTATTCTTTTTTATAGGTACTAAATTTTTTTCTTTTTTCTGAGTATTAAAACTCTTATTTTTTTCTTTGGAATCTGTATATATTTTTTTTATAATCCTGCGATTTGGCTTTTTTTTATCTTCCTTTTCTTTACTAAGGGTTTCTTTTGTGGGATGTAAAGCCTGATAATCTAAAATTTTATAAATAATATCCTGTTTTTTTAATGCTTCATATTTTGAAATGTTTAGTTCTTTAGCTATTTGTTTTAACTCGGATACTAATTTACTGTTAAGTTCTATTATATCGTACATAAATAAAATAAGTTTAAATTAATTATTTTTAGGAATTGTAAGTATTAGAAATGTATTATATTCTTTGATTTATTTTACAATTATCAATTTGTCTGTTATATAAATTCTTTTATATTTAAAGAAGTAAATATTATTTGAAAATTATTGAAAATGATTATCCAAAGGTTTTATTTTAAGTTCATCTATGTATAAATGGTAAAATTTTATTGAGAGAAATAAAATAAATGAAAATATAAAGGGAAATCAATTATGAGTGCAAAGATATAAAATATTTTTAAAACCAAATTATTTATTAAAAAAAGATTAAAAATTTTATTTGGCTAAATATTATTTTGTGATGCTGGGGTGTTTTAATCAAAGTGAATTTTTATAATTAAAAATGGCGATAATTATTCTTAACTGAAAAATCGCTGACACTTCGGGAAGTCAGGAATTTCTCAGGTTAAGATCTTATAATATCATGTATATCATCAATAATTTTACTTGCCAGCTGTTCATATTTGATTAGTGTTATACTATCTCATTAAATAAGAACTGCACGCTCTGTATTTGATTCTCGCATATCTAGACGATCTCTACCAAGTCGAATACTTACGCCATCAATAGCATAAAA
>JAIOSH010000230.1 GCA_021107685.1 Bacteroidales bacterium
CCTATAGATCTTTTAAAATATCTTCCTAATCCTAATAAAGTTACAAATATTTGTGGGACAATTGCATTAACGTATTTTTTTAATTAGTGGCTCTGAAAAGTTACATTAAAACATTTATTTTTTTTGGTGTAATTAGTTTTTTCATTGTTTTGAATTTAAAAAAAAGGTGCTATGTCATTTTTTATGACATAGCACAATTATAATTTATTTACTAATAATTATTTTCCCGGATTTGCTAAAACCGACAGTATTTAGATTATAAAAATATATACCGGATTTTACTTTTCTTGTATCCCATACTTTTATCCCTTTTTTATCGGTTATTTTAAAACGTGCGGTTTCAATACCGAGAATGTTTATGACAGAAAGAATTACCTCCTTTTTATCTGCCGGCAAGTTATATTCAAAACTTACATAATCCGTTGCAGGATTGGGATAAACCTTTATTACTTTCTCATTTGTTATATTGTTTATAATGTTTGTTGAGGTGTCTGTAATTTCAAACACCCAAACATCAGGGTAATTTGTTGAGGTACCTGCATGAGGTGTACACTCAACATCAAAGGAAGGACCGTAATCTGTTTGACCGGCAATTACATAATTGTTATCGCTTTTTTTTATTATTCCGAAGTCCAATTTTTCATTTCCAATCCCTCCTATACATTGCTGCCACTCTATAGTACCTTCAAAAGATAATTCTAACATCCATATCGAAAAATCATGTTCACTTAAAGTGTTATTGCCTGAAACATCACCATCATTTGATTGAGTAATGCCAATTATTACGAATCCACCTTCTGATGTTTGATATATATTATTCGAAAACTCTGACCGGTAACCTCCATAACATTGTTGCCAGATAATATTTCCATCATAATCAATTTTTACAAACCAAATATCAACAACTCCATCAAGAGGATAGCCATGAAAACCTGTAACATCACCATCATTAGATTCAGTATATGCTACAAAAATATAACCATCTTCAATTTCTCGTAAACCTGTTATACCTTCATCTCCTGAACCTCCATAACATTGTTGCCATTCAATATTTCGGGCACTATCCAATTTTACCAGTATGGCTTCTGCCTTGTAGCTATGTGGAATACAAGTTAAATTTCCCCCTTCTTCTACCATTGAAGACCCACCAACAAGATATCCTCCATCACTTGTTTGTATTATAGCCTGTCCAATATCAAACCCTGAAGTGCCAATACTAAAGTCCCATTCTTTTTCACCATCGCTGTTAAGCTTTACCATCCACATATCATATAATCCGTAATAAACGCTTACATCACCATCTTCTGAACCTGTCCAACCGAAGGCTACAATACCACCATCGTTGGTCGTTGTTCCTGTCCAAAGTTCATCATGCCAATTACCACCCAGAATTTTTTCCCATAAAATATTTCCTGTACTATCTATCTTTAGAATCCAATAGTCATTATTACCAGGATAAGGATCGTTGGATATATCTCCATCTGATGATGTTGCGTCTCCTAAAATATAAAATGAATTATTATCTGCCTGAATAATTCTACAGCCACCATCCCCACTTGATCCACCGTAAGTTTTCTCCCAAATTAATGTACCTATACTATCTGTTTTAATTAACCAAACATCATTATCACCATGATTATAAATTACATCTCCGTCATTAGACCCTGTATAACCAACGGTAAGAAAACAATTTCCAGATAGAACAATATCCTTTGCAATATCTATTTTTGATCCACCAAAACATTGCTGCCAATTAATTTGTAAATTTTGACTAAATGCATTATTTGAAAAGAAGATGATTATTAATAAAATCTTAAATAAATTTTTCATTATCCAATATTTTTTTAAAGTGCTATGCCAAAGAAATGACATAGCACATTTTTAAATTTATTTATTAATAATTAATTTACCCGACTTACTTAAACCGGAAAAATTTAATGAATAATAATATATACCTGATTTGATATTTTTTGTATCCCAGACTTTTTGTCCCTGTTTACCGGTAATAGTAAATATTTCAATTAATTTACCATAAGCATCGATAATTTTAATCATACCTTTACTCATGTCATTAGGTAATTGATAGTTGAATACTGTCCACCCTCTTGCAGGATTTGGCATAACCGTAATTTTAATTCCATAAATATGGATAAAATCTTCCATATTAAAATTGCTGCTTTTATAGCTTGCTGTTCCGTTTATATTGGGACAGTTAAAATAATTATAAGCATAGTCATACTCCAGTATGTTTCTTGCCTGCACACCTGCTGTACCGGTACTGTTTTCAGCTATGGAAACAAAACCGGCTATTTCTGTGCTATCCAACTCTAAAATATTTTTTCTTGTATATTTTCATAGCTTAATGATTTAATTTGTGATAATAAAATTGAATTGCTCCCAAATATAAAACATTATAGTTGATTTTGCAAATAATTTTGGCAGTATTTTATGCAACATATTTTATGTATCATGTTTTATGCAACATATTTTATGTATCATATTATATGATATTCTGAAAAGAGATAATATTTGTTTATGCAATTTTCCGGTATCTCCAAACAGCAAGACTCAAAGCAGCTACAGCATATACAGTCATGGAAATAAATTCGTTTTTCAGATCAAAAAAATCAGAACCTTTTAACAATATCATCCGGTTTACTCTCATAAAATAAGCAAACGGATTTATAATATTTACGGTTTGTGCCCATTCGGGCATA
>JAIOSH010000391.1 GCA_021107685.1 Bacteroidales bacterium
CTCTTTAATATACTAAAGGATGCAAGCGGCAGGGATATAGAAGAAAAGCACGGGCCGGCAAAGACCGGGGAGCAGATGCGCAGCGTACTTGACAATAGCCTGGCCAGGAAGGTCCTGGGCTGGAAGCCTGGAGTATCCATAGAAGAGGGGCTAAAGCTGACTTATGAGTGGTTTAAAGAGAATAAGGGATAGGTGCGGCATAATAGAACAGGACCAGGGTTTAGAAAACATTCCTATGAATACCAGTAGTTTTCCAGCAGTAGGATTTCTATTTTCCTGCTGTTATAGCCTGCATAATTTAGAAACAGTGACCTATCATCTGTAACAAGCTTACAGTTAAATCTCTCCGCAGTAGCAATAAAGATGCAGTCATAGACACTCTCATTTATAGCAATTGCTATTCTGGTGGCAATTTTTAAAATTTCCTTATCAATATAAAAAATAATTCCAAGATTATATAACCTGTCTATTATATCTAAATTAATATTCTGATATTTTTTAATTTTATTTCTTAGAACGTTTGCCAACTCAAATGCAGATAACTCGGGTATTATTATTTTTATCTCATCATTAAAATACTGCTTTAAAATAAGGTCCGCTTTTTTTGTATTTTTTTCGTCATCCTTAAAAAACCATTTCACAATAACAGATGTGTCCAGAACCACTCTAGCCTTTTTGTTAAAAGACTCTATGGCACTTTCAGAAATTATAAAAATATCATTATCGATTTGTTTTTCTGTATTATTATATTCTGTCATTTTTTTGGTAGATCTGCCCATCTGTTATCCCTCAGTCTTTTTATTTCTTCAGTCGAGTTCCAGCCCTTGAGATCATCGCTTATTTCTTCCCTGATCTGGATGATATCTTCAATTGCCTTTTTCTTTTTTTCTTCAAGAATCCTGTCCTGCAACAGAGCAGAATAATTTTCAAGCGCTTTCATTATAAAGCCGGACCTTGTCAGGTTTACTATTTCCTTATATTTGTCAACTTTTTTTAAAGCAACTTCAGAAATGGATATATTTATTCTTGCCATTTTTTATAGCACTCCTTTATTGTGCAGTTTTGAACAAAATATTAAATTGTGACGATTGAGAACATTATTATTGTGTAAATTATTACACAATAATAATGTTATGTAAAGGGAAAAGAGGAAATATTATATTACTAAAGGATATAAAAATATAATATAAATAATACTCCTTTTCATTTTATTTGGAATTGGTGTATTATATGTGTATCAGGAGGTGTATAGCAATGCGGACAAATATTGTTATAGAGGATAACTTACTAAAGGAAGCTTTTAAATATACAGATGTTTCAACGAAAAAGGATTTAATAAACCATGTCCTAATTGAATTTATAAAGAATCAAAAAAGATTAGATATAAGAGAAATACAGGGAAAAATTTCATTTAAAGATGACTATGATTATAAGAAATTGAGAAAAGGCATATAGGGATGGTTCTTGTTGATACTTCTGTATTTATAAATTATTTAAAAAATATTGAAAATAAAAAAGTAATTAAATTCAAGGAATTATTAGACCTTAAAATACCATTTGGAATAAATCCCTATGTATATCAGGAATTGCTGCAGGGAACAAAAACAGAAAAAGATTTTAATTTACTAAAAAAATATTTGGATACGCAAAATTTCTATTATTTAAGCAATGGTTTAAAGTCATACGAAGAAGCTGCAAAAATATATTTTAACTGCCGGAAAAAAGGCATAACTATTTCAAGCACAATTGATCTGCTTATTGCCCGCACCTGTATTGAAAATGATATTTATCTTCTTCATGATGATAAAGAATTTGATTTAATATCAAAGATAATTAAAATAAAAATATATTAACTTTAAAGAGAGGTAATAAAGATCAAAGGCAAGAAAGTACTAAACATAGTCCCCACACCCTTCTTTGCGGACAGGGGCTGCCATATGAGGATACTTGGCGAGATGAAGGCCCTCGAAAAGAATGGCTATCAGAATATAATCGTCACCTATCATAATGGCCGCGACCTTAAAGGACTGGATATAAGGAGGATAGTAAATATCCCCTGGTACAAAAAGCTCGAAGCCGGTCCATCGATACACAAGTTTTATATAGATATACTCCTCTTTTTCAAAGCAGCAGCTGTATATATTAAGGAAAAGCCCGATATCATCTATGGCCATCTCCATGAAGGCGCCTTTGTGGGCGGCCTGGTAAAGTATCTTCTTACCTTCGGCAGAGTACCGCTTGTCTTTGATGTCCAGGGAAGTCTTACCGACGAGCTTGATACTTTCGATTGGCTCAGGGGCAGGAAGGTGATCAGGTGGCTATTTCATAGCTTTGAGAAGTTTATATGCAGCATGCCGGATTTCTTCATATGCAGCTCGGTCTCAAATGGCGATATTATAAAGGAGCGGTTCAAAAAGGATCCTGACAGGGTAAAAGTCGTAATAGATGGTGTCCATACTGATTTCTTTGACAGTCCCCCGAAAAAAGGATTTAAAAAAGAGCTGGGCATACCCGCAGACGTCCCCCTTATAATATTTACCGGAGCGCTGCTTGCCGCCAAGGGGATATGGAACCTTGTGGATGCCATACCAGCTGTCATCAAAGAGAGAAAGGATATACACTTTCTCATAGTGGGGTATCCCGTAGAGGAGACTAAGAAGAAAATTGAAGAGTTAAATGTACAGGATAATGTACACTTTACTGGTATGGTCGATTACTTCAAGCTTCCGGACTATCTTAATATTAGCGATATAGCGGTGGAGCCCAAAATGGAAAAGGCAGGGGAAGCCAGCGGCAAGGTAATAAATTATATGGGAGCGGGACTTCCAGTAGTATGCTTTGATGGTAAAAACAACCGCAGGTTCCTTGAAGACGGCGGGATATATGCTGCCGGCAACAAAATAGAGAACCTGGCGGGAAAGATGATATGGGCCGTAGAGAACCCGGAGGAAGCAAAGAAGCTCGGAGATAAGAATAAGCAGAGGGTCGAGGAAGTATTTTCCTGGAACAATAGCATAAAAGATACTGTTGAGGCGTTTAAGAAATTAACTTATAAGAATAAATAGGCATATTGGAAGGATCCTTAAATAGGATCAGGCAATGATTTGCAAAATTTTCATAATAAGTGCCCTGGTTTTTCTTTCTTTTGTTTTACTGAACAATACGGCATTAGGACAAACGAATTAAAATTGCTGACAGTTAACTGTTTAATCGGATTATTCTTTTAGAAAAGCTAATATTATAAAATGAGTTTACCCTGCTAAAATATAACTTGTCATTTACTTTTACCCTGCTAAAATACAAGTATGGCTAAAGAATACATAAAAAGAGCTATTTTAAGTGATTTAAAATCACATTTAAATAGAAAAGAAATTACTATGCTTGTTGGTCCGCGCCAATGTGGTAAAACAACAACTATGAATCTTTTGAAAAAGGATTTGGAGGAAAAAAACAATAAAGTCCTATTTCTTAATTTAGACATAACTGAAGATAAAAAATATCTTGCAACACAAGAAAAATTGATTAATAAGATTAAGTTAGAATTTGGCAATGATCCAGGATTTGTTTTTATTGACGAAGTACAGAGGAAAGAGAATGCGGGATTATTTTTGAAAGGAATTTATGATATGGATTTGCCATACAAATTCATAGTTTCTGGCTCTGGAAATATAGAGTTAAAAGAAAAAGTTAGTGAGTCCTTAATGGGCAGAAAAAGATTATTTAATATGAGCACGATTACTTTTGATGAATTTGTTAATTTTAAAACGGAGTATAAATATGAAGATAGGTTGGAGCAATTTTTTGAAATTGAAGAGGAGAAAGGAGAAAATTTTCTTTTGGAATATTTGAATTTTGGTGGTTATCCCAGGGTTATTACCAGTATTTCTTTAGAAGAAAAAAACATAGAGATAGATGAAATTTATCAAAGCTATATAAATAAAGATATTATTAAATGGTTGCGTGTTGAAAAAATTGATGCTTTTGAAAAAATGATGAAAATTTCTGCATCTCAGGTTGGAAATTTAGTTAGTTACTCATCGCTTGCTAATGGTGTTGGTATTTCTGTTGAGACTGTAAAAAATTATTTGTGGTATTTAGAAAAAACATTTGTTTTAGATAGGTGTCGGCCTTTCTTTAAAAATAAGAAAAAAGAAATTATTAAATCGCCAATTTTTTATTTTCATGATATAGGACTCAGAAATTATGCTGTTAATAAATTTGGGAAACTTGATGAAATAGATGATAATCTGGGTTTTTTATTTGAAAATTTTACTTTCAATATTTTAAAGGAAAGATTGTACAACTCTAATACTGAGATAAATTTTTGGAGAACGAAGAGTTGCGCTGAAGTTGATTTTGTAATTGATTTTGAAAGTGAAATCATACCGATAGAGGTTAAATTTAAGAATTTTAGTAAAATGAAGATAGAAAAATCTATACAGAGTTTTATTAAAAAATATAAGCCAAAAAATGCTTTTGTGGTTAATAAAAATTTGTCTGGTAAAATAACTTTTAAAAATACAAACGTTTGCTTTACTCCATTTTGGAAAATAAAAGATGAGATCATATAATTCGGCTAAGCATACTGGAAGGCTTAAATAGGAGTAATCAATAATTTGCAATATTTTAATAATAAGGCTATTATTATTAAAATAGATTTAGTAATTATCGCATCATTATTAAAAACTTATTAATGATAAGCATTAGAAAAAGAATAAAATGGAATATATACCCAGAAAATTATCAACTGAATTAATAAAGTGGCTGGAAAGAAAAGAGATACTTGCCATTAGAGGTCCAAGACAATCCGGAAAAACAACGCTGCTGGAATATTTAAGTACCTATATAAGAGAAAATATATCACCTACAAATATCATATCTATAAGTTTTGAGGATAAAGATCTGGTTTCTAATTTTTCCAAAGACCCAAGAAGTTTTATTGAGTCATATATAGCACCAGAAGGACAAAACCGCTGCTACTTCCTTTTAGATGAATTTCAATATATTAAAGATGGGGGTCAAAAATTAAAGCTTCTTTATGATACAGTTAAAAATGTAAAATTTATAATTACAGGTTCTTCATCTTTAGAGCTTACAGATAATACCATAAAGTATCTGGTGGGGAGAGTTTTTTTATTTAATTTATATCAATTTGATTTTGAAGAATATTTATTTACCCGGCCTGAAAATATTTTAAATTTATATAAAAAAAATAATGCACTAATTTCAGATTTTATTTTTGAGGGTAAAAAGATAAAAAATATCAGCAATATATTTTCTGAGGATTTTATTAAAATATACGAAGAGTATTGTATCTTTGGAGGGTACCCGGAAGTAGTCATAGCAAAAAAAAGTGATGAAAAAAAAATAATTTTAAAAAATATTTACAATACCTATATTGATAAAGACATAATCGGCTTACTAAGGCTGGAAGATGATTATAACTTTAGAGATATTACTATGATTCTTGCAAGCCAAATTGGAAGTATCCTTAATTATCAAAATTTAGCCAAAGACGGTCTTACTTATTATAAAAAATTAAAACAGTATTTATCTATTTTAGAAGAAACTTATATTATAAAAAGAATAAGGCCATATTATAAAAAAAACACTTTAGAAATTAGAAAAAATCCCAAACTTTATTTTATTGATAATGGTCTTAGAAACTCAATCATTGAAAATTATAATGAATTTATTATCAGAGGCGATAAAGGCGGAATGGTTGAAAATATTGTATTTTCACAATTTTTAAAGAAAGGTATTTCCCATATCAAATATTGGAGAACAGTAAATGATGCAGAAGTAGATTTCATAATAAAAGCTGGTAGTGATTTTATCCCGGTTGAAGTAAAATATACTACGTTTACTTCCCCAAAACCCGGGAGGAGCTTTGTAAATTATATAAAAAGATATAATCCTCCCCGTGGATTGATATTAACCAGGGGTTTTCAGGGAGAGATTAAAATCAACAATACTGAAGTGATTTTTGCACCTGTTTGGTTTATTTGATAAGAGAAAATATTAATATATTAAAGAGATATCTTTAGATTGACAATGCTACCCGTATTTAGTAAAATACAGGCATTATGATATCTAGATATATCACACAACAAGTAATAGATAATTTGAGGCCTTCCAAAGTAGTAGGAGTTTTTGGTCCGCGAAGATCAGGTAAAACTGTTCTAATGAATTTCATCAAGGAAAAAACAGGCAGTGAAAATATACTTATGGTGCATGGTGAGAATCTTGATGCTATTGAAGCATTATCAAGCCAGCGCACCGGGACCTTAAAACAATTTATCGGGAAAAATGAATATCTTTTTGTAGATGAAGCCCAAAAGGTTCCAAAGATCGGAGTGAATCTTAAACTAATTGTGGATACTATTCCTGATGTTTCAATATTGGTAACCGGGTCATCCAGCTTTGATCTTAGAAATAAAATCGGAGAACCATTAGTCGGCCGCAGCCAGTATTTTTATTTGTATCCTTTCTCATTGCTTGAAGTCGGCAGTACTGATTATATTAAGCAAAAGGAGATTTTAGAGGAGCAGTTAATTTATGGTTTTTACCCACAGGTATATACATCAGAAACAATAAAACAGAAAAGAATCGAGTTAGAATCGATACGTGATGGCTATCTTTTAAGGGATATACTGGAACTTGATAATCTTAAAGACAGCCTTTTTATATTTAATTTATTAAGGCTGATAGCTTTTCAAATTGGTCAGGATGTATCATATTCAGAATTAGCTTCAAATTTGAATGTCAATAAAAAAACCGTAATGAGATATCTTGAATTATTAGAAAAAAGCTATGTGATATTTTCTCACCAGGGATTCAGCAGAAACCTGAGAAAAGAATATTCTAAAAGTCCCCGGTACTATTTTTGGGATAATGGAATCCGTAATTCATTGATCTCTAATTACAATGGACTTAACTTAAGGGATGATGTTGGCAAACTTTGGGAAAATTTTTGCATTACAGAAAGAGCTAAATATTTGGAATATAAACAAATATCAGCGAATAACTTCTTCTGGCGGACATATGAAAAAAAAGAAATTGATTTAATAGAGGAGCATGGAGGACAATTACATGCATTTGAGTGCAAATACTCAAAAAAAAATGTAAAAGCACCAAAAGATTTTGTTAATTCATATCCAGGCTCAGATTTTTCAGTAATAAATAAAGATAATTATCTGGATTATTTGACTTAAGAATTCTACCGACAGGGATTTTGACCATATTGAAGAAATACAAAGGATCGATCCTGGAGAATTCTGGTAATTAATCAGCAGAGGTTTAAAGTAATCCAGAAAGCCATTTCCATAAGGGCTTAAATACAATTCTTTTCCCGCGGATCATTTCTTCGGTTTCCCTGTCCCAGGTTATAATCAGTAAATTATTACAATCTAAATCCTGGCTTGCCTCGATAAGTGCCCTGGTTTCTCTTTCTTTTGTTTTTGCTTCTTCTATTCTATAGCAAACCTGGATCAGCTGCTCAATATTGATTCCCTTTTTTAATAGAAAGTCGACTTCCTTATTGTTCCTTGTCTTATAGAAAAAAATATCTCTGTTTGGCTTATGTCCCCTTCTTAGAATTTCAACAAATACTAAATTTTCCATTGTCCTGCCAAAATCCTGTGAAAAACGGGATGGTGCGATCGAGCAAAAACCATTATCAACAAGATAAACTTTTTTAGGCGTCTTTATCTGTTCCTTCATCTTGAAAGAAAATCTGTTTAAAATAAAGATTAAAAAAGCTTCCTCTAGATAACTTATATAATTCTGCAGCGTAGCTGTACTTCTAAATTCCAATATGTTTTTAAGTTTTGAAAAACTGAATTCAGAAGAAAAATTGCTGTTCAGATAGTTATTCAAGTCATAAATTTTCTGTGGAAACCTTACACTATATCTTTTTACAATGTCTTTAAATAAGATAGAGCTAGATAAAGTCTCGAGGTAGGTGCTGGCATTAAGTCTTTTAACTATTACTTCGGGGAAACCCCCATCTCTACGGTACTCGTCCAAACAACTCAGGATTCTTCCCTGTACTTCCGGAATATTGATTTCTTCCTTTTTTATTTCCCATCCTTTAGCATTTAAGAATTCTTTAAAACTGAATGGAAATATTTCTATTGGAATATGTCTTCCAGTCAAAGCTGTTGCCAGGTCTTTGCTTAGAAGTTTTGCATTTGAACCTGTCAGTATTAAATTATACCCTCTCCTTTTGAGTTTATTTACAAAAATCTCCCAATTTTTTAGATTTTGTATTTCATCAAAAAATAAATACTTGCTTTCGGGATATACTTCAAATACTGCTTTTATAATCTCATCATAATTTTTTACCTTCAGTAGATTTTCATCATCAAAATTTAAATAAGCAAAGTCCCTGCCTTTTAAAAGCAAAAAAGCTGCAACAGATTTTCCCGCTCTTCTTGGACCCGTAATTATTTTTATCAGATCGCTGTCGATAAACTTTTTAGCAGAATCAAGGTTCTCCCGAAAAACATATTCTTTTGAAGCCAGATCCTCTTTTTCTAATTTGTGCTGATAAACTATGTTTTTTATCATAATATAAGTATGAATTGAATAAAATACTCCAATTTTGTTCAGTACAGCAATTCTACTGAACAATATGATATTAGTCAAATCAATAAATAAAGCAAAATTTCATTATTATTTCATTGTAGACAGAGGTTTTATAGATGACTATTTGGGTAAATGCATTATTTATTGAAAATAGTAAGATAATACTTGCCATCAGGGGCCAGGCAATCCAATAAAAAAGCTACCCATTGACGGAATAATTTATATTGGCTATATTTATCAATATATAGATATAGATATATAGGAAGGAGCATAAATGCCCCTCACAAAGAAAGTCATGATACTGTTTGAGCCTGATAAGTATAAAAAATTAGAGCTTAAGGCAAGATTGCATAAAAAATCGGTAGGAGCGCTTATCAGGGATACCATGGAAGAATGTGCCGTACCAGACGATAAAATATCTAAAAAAAAGAGAATGGAAGCAGCGAGAAGAATAGTCTCTGCGGAAGAAAAGCCGGTTGAATGGAAAGAGATCGAAAAGCTTATTGAACAGGGACATGCTAAATGAGTGATATTTACATCATAGACACAAGTGTTTTTATGTATGCCCGCGGGAAGGGGCACCATTACAAAAATCCCTGTAAAAGTCTGGTCCTGTCTTTTGGCGATGGTTCTTTTGAAGAGGAATATGGGCAAGCGGTCATTGACAGCGAGATGTTTCAGGAGATACTTTATAGATACAGTCTTATCGGTGAGAAGGATACTGCCATAACTCTTTTACGGAATATTTATGCTCCTGAATTGGATATACTTCCCGTGGGCAGCGGGGAGATCGAAAAGATGATGGAGCTTGCAGCTAAATACAAAAATGAGAATATTACCCCGAGAGATATTGTACATGCGTCTGTAATGCTGACTAATAATATAAAAAAAATAATATCTACCGACAGGAACTTTGACTGTATTGAAGAAATACAAAGGATCGATCCTGGAGATTTTTAGTAATTCCTTGTCCGGGTGGAGTCTGATAGGAAGATTTTTTTCTTTGCATTTATTGATAATTTTTAGTGTGCCTCGTCCCCAGGATTCAATGAATCCTGCTTTAAAAAAGATGTCCGCCAGGAGTTCGTTGCGCGGATAGGAAGAATGTGGTTTTTTAAGTTACGCAAATGTAATTTCATTAGACAATTTTCCGACATTCCATAAATGCAATGCATTATCATATATTTTTAACTGAATATGCGGGCCGATATAATCTCGATGAATAACAGAATTAATAACGGCTTCCCTTAGAGCCTCCTCAGGATAGATGAGGTCTTCTTTGCGATAAATGCCTTCATAATAGAATCTGTTCTCCAAATATTTTACCCGTAAAACTTCTATTGTTTTCTCAAGCTGTTCAAAAAGATTACCTTCAATTATGTCTGTGCTTATAACTTCACTCTCTGAGATAAATCTTCCAACCTGAACAAATGCCGAAGCGAAATACCTTTTGGGGTCTTTTCCAAAAAGAAGAATTCCTGCCCTTTTCAGCTTATTGCCCTTCATCAAGTTGAGTTTCTGCATAACCAATTTCACATCTTTTTCTTTTGCAATAAACGGATAACGTTTCTTAGCTAGCTCCTGAAAATGCCGCACTGTTTTTACATTGATATCTTTTATGCTACTGTCCGGTTCAATGATACTTTCCCAGGTTATCCCGGAACTTGAAAGCAAAAAACATACCTGATATTATACTTCAAAGTACATAATATATTAGAATTAAACAAGCAATTAGCAAAAGGAAGATTATGAAAGTCTGTGTTATCGGAACCGGTTATGTGGGGCTCGTCACGGGAGTATGCCTGGCTGAGATAGGCCATGATATCATATGCGTTGATAAAGATGAAAGCAAAATATCTTCCCTTAAAGAAGGAAAGATACCTATCTACGAAGAAGGCCTAAAAGAGCTCGTAAAAAGCAATTATAAAAGCAAAAAACTGATTTTTGATTCCGATACATCAAACGGGGTAAGGAAAAGCGATATAATATTTATCTGTGTGGGAACACCGCCGCTTCCATCAGGAAAACCCGACCTTGCCGC
>JAIOSH010000281.1 GCA_021107685.1 Bacteroidales bacterium
ATCAAATTATTATATACCCCAGCACCTCAAAATAAATTTTAGCCTCGAATCCTCGCTCTTTATTGAATAGACTAATATTATCTAATGTCTTTTTAAATAGGTTCTTTCCACCTCGCATTTCTTGAACAATTTGCTCATTAACCCCATCAAGAGGTAATTGGACTTGGTTAAGAAGAGGAGCCAATTTGCGCACAGTTGTTTTGTTAAGAAGTTGACCATTAGTAATTAAAGTTGTATTAAGTTTATTCTTCTTTGCTTCTTTTAGTGCTTTGAATAAGCCATTTAAGCCAAGTAATGGCTCTCCTCCACAAAAGGAAACATCCGTTATAAAAGAGTCCTGGAGCTTTTTAAAGAACGGTTTAATTCTATAATGTTCAAGACGATTATTCGATTTATATTGAAAACAAAAACCACATTCCAGGTTGCATCGTTCTTCTAATGCGACCTCAAGAAATATACGTTTTCTATTAGGAAATTGATTATTAGCTGTCATAATAATCTAAATTGTTATTTATGGATTCTCTGGATAATTGATTTTCTATTTTAACAAAGAAGATTTTTTCATGAACAAAACTGGGTCTGCTCATGAAAATATTCAGTTCCCTTTATAATTATCTATTTCATTTGGATTCCCTACATCCCATAATTGATTACATAATCTTAAGTAGTTCAAATACATAGGCCCACCGTTTCGATATTTATAAACTCGATAATCTCTTGAATGAATTTCAGCGTTTAGGGCTCCAAAATATGCATAATTATCTGTTATTATTACACGTCCAGTATGAGGCATATTAAAAAACCTAACTTCTATTTCTTCCGAATCAACGAATGGTATCAGAAAGTTTATATTAGCCTCAATTTGCTTTTTAAGGAGACCTGAACCAAATGCTTTATCAAACTGCTGTAGTTCATTTTCTCTTTGATCAACCCAATCATTCTCATTGTTAAAATCTTTTATTCGAGGCATTAGTATTCTGATTCTCCTTGATGAAGAGTTTGGTTTTTCAAAGAAAATAGGGGTAAAGGCCTCTCTTTGAAGTTCATTTCCCCGAGGATTAATCATTACCAAATTTCTAGTTTCTTTTAAATCACGATAAAGATCCTTTTGGCAATCTTGCTTATTTCTATACACAAATTCAAGATCGGCGTTTACTAAGCGAGACAAAATCCCCGTGAGAACCCACTTAGCTTTTCTTGATGCAATACTTGCTACTAGTAATAATAAAGCACCTCCAATAAGAGAGGCAAGAATACTGTATAAAAATTCAAACATAGTTAATAGAATCATAGTTAATTGTATATAAGAAAGATTCACTAGATAACAACTCTCATTATTAAAAAAAAATAAATATTTTTGAAAGTACTGTTTTCATATTTTAAAATTTTGCACAACTTGTTTATATAGTGAATAAACTTCCCCTCTTTCTCCCAATGTATCCTGTTAATGGTGAAGTTTATTCATTATTAACAGGCTAGGCTTGGCATAATTAAATACCAATCCTTAATGACTAATTTAAAAAATATTCACTCAAAATAATTTTCAACTATTCTATTGAAATTAATTCAATACTATAAATCATTGTGGAACCTGCTGGAATAATATTTGCAAAAACCTGGTCACCATATCCTAATTCAGGGGGTATATACAATTCACATATACCACCCGGTTTCATAAGCTGTATGCCATCGGATAAACCTTTAATAACATTGCTTAATTTAACACCTGTTGGTCCTCTGTCATAAGACATATCAAAGGTAGTTCTGTCGATAAACATAGCACGGTAATGAATTAAAACACTGTCAGTAAGAGTGGGATTAGCACCTATGCCTTCTTTCAGCATTTTATATTGTAAGCCACTTGGCAATTGAATTACACCTTCCTTATTCTTATTTTCATTAAGAAATTCTGCTCCCTTTTGTTTGTTTTCAGCAAGATCTTTTTTACCTTTTTCTTCAAGACTTATTTTTAATTCCTGCTGAAATTCAGCTATTATCTTGTTTTTTATTGAATCTGTTAAAAATGAAGTATCATTTAACCCGTCATCAACTCCCTTATAAATTGCTAAAGCATTTGCTTCAATTGACTGGTCTTTGATACCCTGTCCATAATCCAAACCAATAATGTAACTTATTGTATCCATTCTTGTCTTTAATTCGATCTTGCTTGTATCATCTAATGATGAACCACATCCGGTAATGATCACTATTAACGGTAAAGTAATAATTGTAAATAAAATACTTTTTTTCATTTCTTTAATTTTTTTTAATTATTTAAAAACGGTTAATTTTAACCCCCGACAGTTCAGTCGAGAGCTATTATCAAAAAATCAATTACTTTATAAACATACTATAAATTATTGCAAAAATATTAAAAAAATATAATTACATTTAAAATTAAGGTAATTAATTAGTTTATTAATCAATTTCTATTCTCTAACTTTGAGGATAGATTTTTAAAAAGGGTATATAAGGTATAAAGGTACTAATATTCATATTACCCTATTTCCTTATTTCCTTATTTCCTTATTTCCTTATTTCCTTTATTTCCCCTATTTCCGAATTCCATAATAAAATATATGTTAAGCAATTTTCAATATTAATATGTTACTGATTAGTTACCTATTTTTATTTAACTGTTTACGAATAAAAATAATATAATACATTGATGGAACAACAATCAGGGTAAGAAAAGTAGCAAAAGATAAACCAAAGATAATTGTCCACGCCAAAGGTTTCCAGAATAAAGCATTATCACCGCCAAAATAAATATGAGGATTCAAATCACTGAAAAAAGTTACAAAATTAATATTCATTCCTATTGCTAATGGTA
>JAIOSH010000585.1 GCA_021107685.1 Bacteroidales bacterium
GCACTGCGTACAGGGCTATTCATGTTCAATCCGCTCTGCGGATTGTGTGAACTTCTTTTTATCTTTTCCAATCGAAAGAAAACAAAACTTAAAGAAGATGCTATAAAAGTAATCAAATTATTATATTCCCCAGTACCTCAAAATATTATTTAGCCCTATATTTGAACGTAAAAAAACAGTTATTAATTTTTTATACCTTTGTGCCTTCCTAAATCGCTTCACTTTCGCAATTAATTCAACTTAACAATTCTATAGCGAAACATAAGTGATATTATTAAATTTTATATGTTTCAATGAATCTTATATTAATTAAAATATTAAAGAATCTTACAACTACAATTATTATAAGCTCTTTTATAATATTTATTGGAAATATTTCGTATGCCCAAAAAGATAAACAAAAACTACAGGCAAATAAAAATAAAATTGAAAATGAGATAAAATACACAAATAAACTACTTGAAGAAACAAAAAAAAGCAAACAAACTTCCGTTAACCAACTTGTAATTTTAAATAATAAAATTAATAACAGGGAAAAACTTATAAAAACAATTAATACTGAACTAAATAACCTTAACAAACAAATTGAATTAAACAATACTATAGTTAAAGAACTAACAAATGATCTTAAAAATTTAAAGGATGAATATGCTAAAATGATATATTATGCTTTTAAAAATAAAAATGCTTATGACAGGCTTATGTTCCTGTTTGCTTCCGATGATTTTAACCAGGCTTTTAAAAGGCTTAAATATCTTCAGCAATACTCAACTTACAGGAAAAAACAGGTAGAATTGATTTTAAAAACACAAAAAGAATTAAACCAAAATATTGAGAAACTTGAATCTCATAAAACTGAAAAAACAGCACTGTTACAAAGTAAAGAAAAAGAGAAAAATCAATTAACCAAAGAAAAAAACGAAAAAGATAATACTATTAAACAATTAACTCAAAAAGAAAAGAAACTTTTAAAAACACTAAAAGAAAAAGAAAAGGCAGCTATAAAATTACAAAATGCAATTGAAGCTATTATAGCAGAAGAAATAAGGTTTGCAGCCGAGAGAGCTAAAAAAACAGGTATGAAAACCAAAACAACAATTTTTGCTTTAACACCTGAAGAAAAAAAATTATCCGAAACTTTTGCAACTAATAAAGGTTCATTACCATGGCCTTCCGAAAGAGGAATTATTACAAGCTCATTTGGCGAACATGCACATCCTGTACTTAAAGGAATAAAAATAAAAAATAATGGGATAGATATACTTACTGAAAAAGGTTCAAAAGCAAGAGCAATTTTTGGGGGAACCGTTACAAGGGTTTTGACAATTCCCAATTATAATTATGTTGTTATGATACGTCACGGTGAATATTTATCCGTTTATTCAAACCTTGATGAAGTTTATGTACGAAAAGGTGATATAATTAGTATTAAGCAGGATATCGGACTTGTCCATACAAGTCAGGATGAATCAAAAACCGAATTGCATTTTGAATTATGGAAAGGTAAAACCTTGCTTAATCCTGCTTCATGGCTGGCTCAAAAAAGATAGAGAATATTTTAATATGATTTATTTATGGAAACAAAAAAAATAAGAGTGCGTTTTGCACCAAGTCCCACAGGACCTTTACATATAGGTGGTGTAAGAACAGCATTGTATAATTATCTATTTGCAAAAAAAAATAATGGAGATTTTATATTAAGAATAGAAGATACTGATCAGGCAAGATATGTTCAGGGTGCTGAGAAATATATTATTGAATCACTTAATTGGTGTGGTATTAAATTTAACGAAGGTTTTAATGTGGGAGGAGATTATGGACCTTATAAACAATCGGAAAGAAAGCAAATATACATGCAATATGCCGAACAGCTTATCAATAATGGATTTGCGTATTATGCTTTTGATACTGCTGAAGAATTGGAACAAATGAGAAACAGATTAAAAGCTGAAAATAGTTCTACTCAACAATATGATACTATTACAAGAGGTTCTATGAAAAATTCTCTTTCTCTTCATAGAGAGGAAATCAAAAAAAGACTTGATTCGGGCGAACCTTATGTTATCAGGATAAAAATTCCTGATAATGAAGAAATCATGGTTAATGATATTATCAGGGGCGAGGTAATTGTACATTCATCAAAAATTGATGATAAAATACTTTTTAAATCCGATGGAATGCCAACCTATCATCTTGCTAATGTTGTTGACGACCATCTTATGAAGATCAGCCATGTTATAAGAGGTGAAGAATGGCTGCCTTCAACTCCTTTGCATGTTTTATTGTACAGATATCTTGGATGGCAGGATGAAATGCCTGAATTTGCACATATGCCTTTAATACTAAAGCCTGATGGCAAAGGAAAATTAAGCAAACGCGACGGCGACAGATTAGGCTTCCCTGTTTTTCCTTTACAATGGACTAACCCTGAAACAAATGAAATATCATCAGGTTATCGTGAATCAGGATATTTCCCGGAAGCCTTTATTAACATTCTTGTTTTTTTAGGCTGGAATCCTGGAACAACACAGGAGATATTTTCTATGGAAGAACTTATTAAAGCATTTTCATTAGAAAGAGTAGGAAAAGCCGGTTCAAGATTTGACCCTGAAAAAGCAAAATGGTATAATCATCAGTATCTTGTCGCTAAAAAAGATGAAGAATTGGCTAACTTATTAATTCCCATTCTTGAAGAAAAAGGAATTTTTTCAGAAAAAGATTATATAGCTAAAATTTGTGGATTAATTAAAGAACGTGCAAATTTTGTTCAGGATTTATGGGAGCAATCATATTTTTTTTTTAAGGCACCTTCTACTTATGATGCTAAAGTGGTTAAGAAAAAATGGAAGGAAGGCACACCACAAATTTTAATGGAATTAAAAGAAAAGCTCGCTGAAATTGATATATTTAATGCTTCAAATATTGAGGAAAATGTTAAAGTTTTTCTTGAAAAGAAAGAATTGGGAATGGGACAGGTAATGAATGTATTCCGGTTGACTTTAGTAGGTTCCAATAAGGGACCGGGCTTATTTAATATTGCCGAATTGCTTGGCAAGGAAGAAACGTTGAACAGAATACAGGCTGGTTTGGATAATATTAATTAGGTCTAAAAATTTATTAATTTGATATTTTGTAACTAATCAGTGCCTAAAGTGAACTATACTTCGACTTCGCTCAGTATAAAAAGTTAAGAGTGCCTAAAGTTATTAAAGATGGCTAATAAAAAAATTAGCATCAATTAGAAATCAGGACACAGGGATTCGCAATCAGTATTATTAATTTTAACCGAAGCGAATGAAACCCTTGTTATTTTTACTTCAATTGGAAAGAAGTTAAAACTTTAGGCATTTTAGGCACTCCAAACTTTAGGCACTGATTAGTTATGATATTATTACCTTTTTATTGGGGACTCATAATATTTTAAAATAAATTAAAATAAACATGTCATTTATTTCAATTGAAGGGATGGAATTTTTTTCCCATCACGGTTGTTTCAAAGAAGAACAAATAATCGGCACTAAATTTATTGTTGATTTTTATTTTGAAACAGATACCACAGTTGCTGAAGAACAGGATGATATTTCAAAAACTGTTAATTATCAGGCAGTATATTCTTTAATAAAGGATGAAATGAATATCAAATCACGATTGCTTGAAAATATTGCAAGACGCATACTTAATTCTATTTGTAAAGCATTCCCTTTAATAGAAGGTGCTGATGTTAAGATATCCAAAATAAATCCACAGATGGGAGGAAAAATTGAAAAAGTAAGTGTTACACTTTCAACTGATGATCTTGATGAAAAATATTAATAAACCTCAAATTAAAACCTGTCCGAAATGTGGAAACAAATTTGAATGTAAACGTTCGGAAGATTGTTGGTGTAATGATTATAAAATTTCAGAGGAGAATTTGAAATCAATGCGTGAAAAATATAATGATTGTTTGTGTCCCGAATGTTTAAGAGTTTATTTATTCAGTATAAAATAAAATTTAAATATTTATTGATATTTTTTATATATTTTTTATCTTTGCAAAGTATAATGTAGCTCAAAGCTACAAACAAATATAAATAAGAGCGATATGTTAATTGTTATGCCACATGTAAGTACACTATGAAACAGAAATTATATTTAGATACATCAATTATTGGTGGATATTTTGACAAAGAATTTGAACTGTGGACGAAACCACTTATTGATGAAATTAGAAATCGTAAAAACATTGCGGTTATATCTGATATTACGATTAGGGAAATTCAACCTGCTCCTGATTTTATTAAAGAGTTACTTGAAGAAATAGTAAATATCGGTGCAGAATTGGTTTATGGAAACACTGAATCTGAAGAATTGGCAGAACTTTATTTAATGGAAGGTGCTTTAGGCTCAAAATCTCTCGAAGATGCTAATCATATTGCTCTTGCTACAATCGAAAATGTTAGTGCATTAGTGAGCTGGAATTTTAAGCACATCGTAAATCTTAATAGGATAAGACTGTTCAATTCAGTAAATTTGAAGAATGGATATAATCTTTTAGAAATACGTTCACCAAGAGAAATAATTGAGCCATGAAAAAAATTAAAGAAAAATTTAGAGCAGTAGAATTTATGCGTAAGCAGAGGGAAGCTTTATCTAAATTGCATAAGGAAAACCCTGAAGTTTATAGAAAACAACTTGAAGAAATTAAAAGAAAATATGCCTTAAAATTCAAAAAAAAGAAAGAACATGTGGCATAAAAGCTTAGGTATTATTAAAATATTAATTAATCGTTAAAATTTTGTTTTTTTTAACAAACTTTTACAAAGCAATAGTATTAGGTCTCGTGGCCGAGTGGCTAGGCGGTGGTCTGCAAAACCATTTACAGCGGTTCGAATCCGCTCGAGACCTCAAAAAAATCCCGGCTTAAAGTCGAGATTTTTAGTATAGCGTTTCAAAATATAATTTTGGTAAAAAAATTCACAAAAGTCTAACTATATCATTGCTGTCTTCAAAATTTCATCACTTATAAATTCCGCTGCATGTCCGTCGCCAAATAATAAAGGGTAGCTGATAGAATGAGCAGCTTTAAAATATTCATAAGCTCCTAAAATTTTATCAATATCTGCATTTGCAATTATTGCAGCATTA
>JAIOSH010000403.1 GCA_021107685.1 Bacteroidales bacterium
AAAATATTCTGTTTATATTTGCAATGTTTATTAGCTGAATAATATTGTGAAAAAAATATATATACTTGCTTTAAAATCATATCTTGGACCGCTTGTCTTAACCTTTTTTATAGCATTATTCGTCTTATTAATGCAATTCATTTGGAAGTGGATTGATGATCTGGTAGGTAAAGGTCTTGAATGGTATATTATAGCAGAATTACTTTTTTACGCATCTTCTACTTTTGTCCCTTATGCCTTGCCTCTTGCAATTTTATTATCATCTTTAATGACATTCGGAAATCTTGGTGAACATTACGAATTAGTAGCTATGAAATCAGCAGGTATTTCTCTGAAAAAAATTATGATGCCTTTAGTAATCCTGTCAATAATTATTAGTGTAATAGCTTTTTACTTTTCAAACAATATCTTACCTATTGCGAATTTAAAATTCAAATCTTTACTATTTGATGTCAGGGAACAAAAATTAGCTTTGGATATAAAAGAAGGTGTTTTTTATAATGGTCTTGAAGGCTATGTAATAAGGATAGGGAAAAAAGAAAAAGATGAGAAAACTATTCATGATATTATGATATATGATCATTCTCAGAAAAAAGGAAACACAAATCTTACAACCGCAAAATCAGGTAAAATGGAATTGACTCCTGATAATAAAACTCTAATTTTTACTCTTTATAATGGCAATAATTATCTTGAAAAAACCGACCAAAGAAATTACAGAATTTCAAGACCATTTCAAAGGACAAAATTCAAAGAGGAAGTACGACGCTTTAGTCTCTTGGATTTTGAGTTAAACAGAACTAATGAAGAATTATTTAAGAATAATTATTCGATGATGAATTTACATCAGCTAAAAGAAGTTGAAGATTCTCTGAAACAAAATTTAAATAAGAAAAAGGATAATTTTGCTTCATCTATGTTCAAAAACTTTTATTTTTATTCAAATATTGATACTAATGATTTCAATCGCTTTGAAATATCAGATACTCTGAAAAAAGATTTACTTACACTTTTAAGTAAAAAAGAAAAAGAAAAAATAATTGAAATAGCTATAAATAAAACCAGGAGAATAAAAAATAATATTGATTTTGCTAAAAAAGATTCTGAATCAAGGAACAAGCAAATATATAAGCATCAAGCTGAGTGGCACAGAAAATTTACTCTTTCTTTTGCTTGTTTTGTATTATTTTTTATAGGTGCACCTTTAGGAGCAATAATACGTAAAGGAGGGCTTGGTTTACCTGTTGTTATTTCTGTTATTTTTTTCGTATTGTTTCATATAGTTTCAATTATAGGAGATAAATCAGTAAAATCCGGTGTTTTAGAAGCCCAGTATGGTATGTGGTTAGCTTCGGCTATTCTTTTACCAATCGGAATTTTTCTTACATATAAGGCAACTACTGATTCACCTATTTTGGATACTGATGTATGGATAAAGTTTTTTAATAAATTTATTAAGAAAAAAAAATCTAAAAGGATATGAAAATTCTTTTACTTTGCAATAAATCACCATATCCGCCTAAAGAAGGCGGCCCTATTGCTATGAATTCGATCATAGAGGGTTTGATAAATGCTAATAACCAAGTAAAAGTTCTTGCCATTAATACAAATAAATATTTTACTGACATTGAAAAAATTCCATCCGATTACAGGAAAAAAACAAATATTGAAGCAGTATATATTGATTTATCAATAAAACCATTAGATGCATTTTTTAATCTTTTCACAAATAAATCTTATCATGTTGAAAGATTCATTACAAAAGATTTTGAAAATAAATTAATCGAAATTTTGAAAAATGAAAAATTTGATATTATCCAGTTTGAAACACTTTATATAACTCCCTATATAAAAACAATCCGTAAATATTCCAAAGCAAAAATCGTTTTACGCTCACATAATATCGAACATCTCATTTGGGAAAGAGTTGCTTTAAGCTGTAAAAATCCTTTAAAGCATTTTTACCTACAGCACCTTTCCAAAACACTAAAAAATTATGAGATTTCTATGTTAAATAAATACGATGGAATAGCAACTATTACAAAAAATGATGCTGAATATTTCAGGAATGTAGGTTGTACAATACCTATTACTGACATCCCATTTGGTATTGAACCTGAAAAAATTCCCGATGTAAAAGAGGATTATGAATTTCCTTCTCTTTTTTATATAGGAGCAATGAACTGGATGCCTAATGAGGAAGGTATTAAATGGTTTTTAGAAAATGTATGGTATAAAATTCATCTTGTATTTCCGGCTTTGAAATTTTATCTTGCTGGAAAATTTATGCCTGAGTGGCTACTAAATAGTAATTATATTAATGTAAAGATTATTGGTGAAGTTGAAAATGCACAGGAATTTATAAATTCAAAAGCTGTTATGATTGTTCCATTATTGTCAGGTAGTGGAATAAGAATCAAAATTATTGAAGGTATGGCTTCCGGGAAAACTGTAATTTCTACAAAAATCGGTGCTGAAGGTATTAATTATGAAAATGGTAAAAATATATTAATTGCTAACACACCTTATGAATTTTCAGAAGCCGTAAAAAAATGTGTTAGAGATCAGGATTACTGCAATATGATTGGGCGTAATGCCAGAATATTAATTAAGAATGAATATAATAATAATAAGATTATTAAAAAATTAATGAATTTTTATAAAGAGATACTCTAAATAAAGTAAGACTGCAATGAAAATATTTATTCTATTACCGAGATTCCCATATCCACTTGAAAAAGGGGATAAATTGCGTGCTTACAACCATATCAGGTTTTTATCAAAAAATAATGAAATATTTCTTTGTGCACTTAGTGATTTTAAACTACATGAAGATACCATACCGGCTTTAAAACCATATTGCAAATCTATCGAAGTAATACAAATTTCAAAATTCAGCATATTTATTAATCTTATTAAAGCGTTTTTATCAGGAAAGCCATTGCAGGTAGGATATTTTTTTAATAGTAAAGCTAAGAAAAAAATAGATTTACTAATAAAAAATTACAAACCCGGGCATATTTTCTGTCAATTAATTCGTGTAGCCGAATATGTTAAAAACAGTGAAATTTCTAAAACATTAGATTATCAGGATGTGTTTTCCAGAGGTGTTTACAGAAGAATCGCAACATCGCCGTTTTATATGCGACCTTTATTAAAGTTTGAATATAAAAGACTTCTTAAATATGAAAAAGATATTTTTACATATTTTGATAATAAGACAATTATTTCTAAACCAGACCGTAATTTTATACCACATCCTGAGAAAGAAAAAATTCATGTTATTATTAATGGGGTTGATACTGATTTTTATAAACCTATAAAATGTAAAAAAGAAAATGATTTGGTCTTTATCGGCAATATGGGATATCCTCCCAATATTAATGCGGCTGAATTTTTAGCAAAAAAAGTACTTCCGATAGTTCATAAAACATATCCGGAAATAAAATTACTTCTTGCAGGAGCCAATCCACATAGTAATGTTTTGGCTTTAAAATCCGATAAAGTTCAGGTTACAGGATGGGTAAAAGATATACGCAATTGTTATGCAAAAGCAAGGATTTTTATTGCTCCAATGCAAATAGGTACAGGATTACAGAATAAATTACTTGAGGCTATGGCAATGAAAATTCCTTGTATTACATCACAACTTGCCAATAATGCTCTTGAAGCAAAAGAAAATAATGAAATTCTAATAGCTTTTTCACCTGAAGAATACGCTAAACAGATTATCTATTTGCTTGAAAATAAAGAAAAAGCTGAACAAATTGCTCAAAATGCTTACAATTTTGTTATAAATAATTTTAATTGGGAAAATGCAACTAAAAATCTTGATAATATTATAAATTCTTAAAATAAAAAAATTATAAATCAAATGGAAAAATATACTAATGATGAAAAAATGTGGGGAATGTTTTGTCACCTTAGCGCTTTAGCAGGATACTTTATCCCTTTTGGGAATATTATCGGACCATTAATTATATGGTCAATAAAGAAAGATGAATATGCTTTTGTTAATGAACAAGGAAAGGAGGCAATAAATTTTCAGATATCAATTTTAATTTATATTGTAATTACTATACCGTTTATTTTTATTCTTATCGGTATTCCTATAATGATAGCAATTGGGATTTTCAGCCTTGTTATGGTAATTATTGCCGGAATTAAAGCAAACAACGGTGAATCATTCAAGTATCCTTTATGTATTAGTTTTATTAAATGAATTATGAATAATTTAAGTAAAGCATTTTACAAATCGCCATTAGGTTATTTAGAAATAGCCGGAACGGAGAATGGAATATATTCTATAAGTTTTAGGAATGAAGCTGAAGAAATAAAAGATATTCCAAAATT
>JAIOSH010000522.1 GCA_021107685.1 Bacteroidales bacterium
ATTTACTTCAGGAACAATATTCAGTAGCCATATTGAGCAGGGGTTATAAAAGAACAACCAAAGGTTTTTTATTGGCAAATGAAGAATCAACCATTCAAAAAATTGGAGATGAACCTCTTCAATATATAAAGAAATTCAAAAAAATAAAAGTAGCAGTTGATGAAAAAAGAACAAGGGGCATAAAAAAACTTATAAAAAAGTTTCCTGATATTGACGTAATACTTCTTGACGATGCATTTCAACATCGTTATGTAAAACCTGGTTTATCAATACTTTTAACAGATTTTCATAAACTTTATGTCAATGACTATCCAATACCTTCGGGTAATTTAAGAGAGTTCAGATCAGGTGCAAAAAGGGCAGATATTATTATCATTACTAAAACATTGAAAGTTCTTTCACCTATAACAAGAAGAAGATTAACAGGTTTAATAAAACCAAAGAAACATCAGGAACTTTATTTTTCATATATTGAACACGGCATTTTTACTCCCCTGCCCGGAATAGAATTTACACCACAGAAAGAGAAATACAATACTATCCTGTTAATTACAGGTATTGCAAATCCTTATCCATTGGAAGCCTTTTTAAAAAGAAATTGTGAAGAATTGGTAATGCTTAATTACCCTGACCATCATCAATTTACTTTGAAAGATATTGATAAGATAATTGAAACATATAATGATATTTTTTCAAAAAATAAAATTATTATTACAACTGAAAAAGATGCAATGCGTTTGTTAAAACCTGAATTTTTTAACACAATAAAAGACTTGCCTTTTTGTTATATACCAATTGAGATAAAATTACATAAAGAAGATGAAATAAAGTTTAATGAACAAATAATAAAATATGTTAAAAAAAATAGAAAAAACACTTGAATATATTAGAAATATTACCAAAGTAAAACCAGAAGTAGGAATTATTTTAGGAACAGGGTTAGGAGGTTTAACAAAAGAAATAGACATAAAAGCTTCTATACCGTATAAATCTATTCCTAATTTTCCAATATCAACGGTAAAAGGTCATAAAGGACATCTTATATTCGGGGAACTTGGAGGGAAGAATGTTGTTGCTATGCACGGAAGGTTTCATTATTATGAGGGATATAAAATGGAGGAATTAACATTTCCAATGAGAGTAATGAAATTTTTAGGAATAGAATTATTAATTCTTTCAAATGCAGCAGGTGGTGTTAATCCCGATTATGAAATAGGAGACATTATGATAGTTAAAGACCATATTAATTTAATGTCAAATAATCCGTTAATTGGGCGGAATGATCTTGGTTTAGGTCCGCGATTTACTGATATGAGCGAAGCTTATGATAAAAAAATTATCAGTAAAGCTTCTAAAATAGCGAGGCATCATAATATTAAATTCCAGACAGGAGTTTATGCAGCAGTAACAGGACCAACCTTTGAAACACCGGCTGAATATAAATATATTCGCACAATCGGAGCTGATGCAGTTGGTATGTCAACCGTCCCTGAAGCAATAGTAGCCAGGCACATGTCTTTACCCTGCTTTGCTGTTTCTGTAATTTGTGATCTGGGAGTTGAAGGCAAAATTGTTGAAATATCACATGATGAAGTGATTGATGCTGCAAGCGTTGTGGAACCAAAAATGACACTTATAATTAAAGAACTTATTGCATCTTTATAACATAACCTGGACAAACCCCTGTACAACTTCGTCACAGGGCAGTCCTAGATATGCTTCACTACGATTCAGGTATCTGAACTCACGAAAATTAAAGTATTATAAAATTAAATCGCAACAGTATATTAATAAATGAGTGTCAATGGTTAAATTGTTATAATGAGTTCAGAATTTTATTGCGGCACCTGACTGGTTTCATTCTAATTTTCAATCCAAAAATCATTTTTATCCTTGTTTTAGTGTTATTTGTTTTTCAAGCCATTTACTTCATTTTGAAGTTTTTCAATTAATTCCTGCTGTTCCTTTAATGCCTGTGTGAGTATTGGTATCAAAGCAATATAATTAATGGCTTTATAGGTGCTTTCACTATACTCGAATGTTTTTTCACCATTCTTCTCTTTCCATATTTTTTCAAGATGTATTTGTTCGGAAACCAATTCGGGAAAAACTTTTTCAAGTTCCTGTGCAATAAATCCGTATTGCCCACCACCCGGCAGATTGAGTTTATCAGCATAACCATCATTTTTATATTGATAAGCAACTGCATTTATTTGCTTTATCTTTTCTGTTGCATTTGCCAGTGTTTGGATGTTTTCCTTTAATTTAATATCCGAAGGATTGTACAAAGTACCGGTAATAGTAACATCTCCGTCAAAATATCCGGCCGTATTGAAATTTGACCCACCGCTTGCCGTAGCCTTGATACCATAAACATTATAACCGCCAAAAGCTGTAACATCAATTCCCATATTGTTGCCATTGTCATCATATTTTGATGAGGATGAGTATATTCCTATCATATCACTCGAATTGGAGGTTGTGGAAATTACAGTATTATGTATCCCATTAACAAACCCTCCTGTACCGTTGTGCGTCGAACTTATTTGAATCCCGTATTGATCTTGATTATTTGAAGTTGATATTATCTCTGCCCCTTTTGAATAATAATAATTATTTGTGGTTGTACTTGTTGAGGATGCATATATACCGAAAGTTCCGCCAGAACTATTGGTATGTCGAAAATAAGCTCCATATCCCGAATTTGTCCCGGTGTTCATATCGGCAAGAAAACCATATATATAGTTCTGTTTGTCGGCAATTCTCAAATTATCACTAATAGTGCCTTTTGGCGAAAGGTAGTCACCATAATCCACAAACAGGCTACCATCCGGAATATCCTGCCACCACGCATTACCGTTAGCATCAGAGGTTAAGACCTTTCC
>JAIOSH010000089.1 GCA_021107685.1 Bacteroidales bacterium
AAATGAGATGATTTGGATGTTTACAGGAAACCTTATTTATTACGCATTTGGAATTCCATTAGCTTTTATTTTGAATGATAAAAGAGCTTTTTGTAAATTTTTATGTCCTGTATCATTAGTAATGATACCTACGAGTAAATTGAGTTTGATAAATATTAAACCAACCGGAAATAAATGCATAGAATGTGGTAATTGTAACGAAATATGCCCAATGGTCATAGATGTAATGAGTTATGTAAAAAAAAATAAAAAAATAACTCATGCAGAATGTATTCTTTGTACTGACTGTCAGGTTGTTTGTCCGGTTAAAGCTATATAAAATTATAGAATTTACGAACAATCGGCGATTTCTGGGCTAAATATTTGTTTATGTCAATATTTTCAGTTAGTTTCGTTGTATCTCTTTGTGTGTTGAATTACGTAAAACGCGAAACCGTAGCCTATACGAGTGGCGGAATCACATACTACGAATTTTGAGGCATTCTGCCGAATGTATATTTTGAGCAGTTAAATTTTGATTATTGCTCAGAAGGTTTTATTTTTGAGCGATATTTATATTGAACTTTAGGTTTTTAGACAAACTGTCTTATATGTTATTAGTTATTAGCAGTTGCATTTTGAAGACTAAAGACCGGAATATTGAAAATGATAAGAGTCCTTTGGACAGATTAAAGGAATAAACTTCCGATTATAAACGAGTTACCTGCAAGGCTAAAAGAGTGAAATATAGTAAAAAAATGAAGCAAAAATTTTGATATTATGCCGGAAAAGGATATTAAAAATAAGAATCTGACTTTGAATAAAAAGCCCGCATTACCGCATGTTTTGTTATATCATCCAAATAACAAGGATTTCATTGTCACAAAAAAACACCCTGTTTTAAAAGAAGCAGAAGCTTTAGATTTAGATCCTTTGTATATTATAAATCTGAAAAAAATCAGTGAAAAAAATAAAATATTAGAAATAATTGATAAAAAGGTAAGTGAGGTAAATTTTTCACTTCTAAATGGGGTAAATGATTTTGATGAATTCATCAAAAAATGTGATGCACAAGCAGGAATGTTTTTTTCCTCAACTCCAAAAAATACAGAAAATTTCGAGTCAGATATTAAACAAATAATGGATCATCATAATGCTATCTCTGATATTCATCAAATTTTAGTTCCCTCTTACTTTTATACATCTGCGTTAAACAGTATAAATTATGGAATTTCTATAATTAATAAAAAGTATCAAATTTTATACACAAATAAAATGCGTCGATACTTTCATGGAAAAAACATAATAGGAAAATTCTGTTATAATGTGTTTCCTGATGATGGGGATACAAGAGAAAAATCTTGTCCATTTTGCCCAATGAAGTATCAAATATTTAGTAAATCATCAAATAAGCATTATAGATGTGAGGTGCATAAATTAAGTGCGTCTGAACATGAGAATGAAGTTTATTTTGCTACAGAATCTGCTTCCCGACTAAATATAAACATTCCTCATAGTGAAATTGAATTGGGATTAAATGTTGTAAAAGACAATACATCCAGAATATTATTTCAAGAATTTACTAAGTTAATTCAAAGAGCAAAGGGATACTCTACAATAATAGAAATATTAAAATTCGCTTTACTGGGAGGACTTAAAAAAGACTTTGAAACAAACTTAAAAAATGAATTTGAGGATGATGAAAAGACATTTGATGAGGTATTAGAAAAAGTAACCTACTATGTCGGAAATGAAGGAAGAATACTTAATTTCAAAATAGGGAGATTTAGATTTTATCGAAATCATAATGATACTTTTAAAAATCCAAATTTAGATGGAGATACTCTTCAAATATTTAAAGCATTTAAAATTGATAGATTAAATAACCCACTTGAAGAAACTGATTTAATTTGGAAAACTATAGATTATTCTAAAACTAATGCTTTTGATAATGTATTGAAATTTGACTCATCAGGAAAAATTTCTAAAACTTCCACGAATTTTGATAAAAATATACCTAAAGAAAAGAAAAAAGAATTAATTAACTATCTGAAACATTTTGGTTTACTTGAAGAAAACGAAACTGATATAGATAAAGACAAACACCTATGGTATGATATTAAACTAAATTTTGATAATAAATTATTTGGTTATATTTCTTTTGATTGGAAAGGAAGAGAGAAAGAAATTGAAAAATCAAATATTACTGATGAACACCTGCGTTATCTGAAAATGTTAATTGATTTTTCAGCTCAGGCAATACAAAGAACAATTACACATAAAATATCGCATACTCTTGCTGAATTAAATAAAAAGATTGGGCAACATTATAATAATGAATCTGAGATGCTTTATAAATTTGCAGAACAATTAGTTAAAGAACTAAAGGTCTTAAGGTTTGAATTGTTTATTAAAGAAAAGGGGAATGTAGTTCGTAAATTTGTACATTATAATGGATTAAGACCTGATGAGAATAGATTAATTTATAACAGAGTCGAAAGTTATAATGTTTATGATATTAAAAAAGGATTAATTGGAGCTGCTTTAGAGAAGATTGAAGCCCATAAGAAAAAAGAAAACGAATGGATACCGATTAATGTATTATCGTATAAATTATACGATAAACACTTTGCAAGCCAACCTGAAAAAAAAATAAGACAGGAATTTCTTACAATGGAATATGCTTATTTCCCTGACAACTATGAATTTAAAAATATTGAAATACAAAATTGTATAGTAGCACCCTTGGTATTAAGAGGATCATTAATTGGTGTTATCAAATTGTCAAATAATTTGAATACCGGTAAAGCATATTTCCCAAAATACAACAAAGCGATTTTACATGAAGTAGCCAATCAGCTTGCAATTAGGATGGAAATTTTCCGTGCCATTGAAAGAGAAAAGAGAATTGATAAAATCTTTACTTCATTGTCAGAGTTATTAGCCCTAACAGCAAAGCCGGAAGAATACCAAAATATTGATAAGGATTTGAAAAGTACAAATAAACGAATTATTAAAAATGTTATAGTTCCGTTGAAAGAAACTGTCAATTATGATAATGCATATTATTTTAAAATAAATAAAGATTTTAATAAGGAACAATATAAAATTAAGGAAATCCATCCTGAATTTCAGGAAGACCTAGTATCTATTGAGTACTTTTATGAGAACTTAAATGAAATAATCAAGAATTATCCTAATTTTGAATTAGAGTTTAATCTAACATCTAGAATAGCAAGAAAGCATGCTATCCCATATTTTTCACCGGATAATAAAAGCATTTGGCTTTTATACTTTGTTAATAATGAACCTTTCTCTATAATGATATTATTAAATCACTATTGTTTTAGCAATGATGATTTTCATATTATTAGGGCAATGTATCACCAAACAAACACTTTACTAAACCTGAATTTTTTATTAAAAAAAACCGAGGAGATAATGGAAAATGTTGCACATCAGGTAATTTCGCCTCTTACTGGTTTATCCAAACATTGCGACAATTTAATGAATGGATTATTGCATCCAGATCATGTTAACTATTTCATAAATTATCGGAATGTTGGTAAACGTAAATATGTATATGAACTATTAAAGTCTCAAACCAGCCATGTAAGGTCAATTGTTGAAAGATATAAACATTTTATTGATTTTGATTTAGGTATTCCATTAGAACTAAGTCCAAAAATATTTGACTTAAAAGATACAATAATTAAGTTTGCAGCAATATATCAACCTTATGCAAAAGAACAAGGGATTGACCATATATCGGTAAGTAATTTGTCTAATTTGTATTATATGAGAATGTATGGAGACTCAACAGTGTTGTTACACATACTTTCCTCATTGATTGATAACGCCATTAAATATTCAGATAAGGGAAAAAAAATTAGTCTATTAATTAACTACGATAAAGAAGAATTAAAGTATTTTATTGAAATTGTAAATTATGGGATTACTATTCCAGAAAAATATTGGGAAGAAATATTTGAAAGAAATTTCAGAACTAGAAATGCTGCAAAAAGAAATGTACAAGGCAGTGGTATAGGATTATATTTAGTCAAACGCTTATCCGATGAAATTGGTGGTAATTGTATAGTAAAAGAATCAAACAAAAAAAATGGAACGATATTTTTAATTGAGCTTCCAAAAACTTTAAAAAGAAAATAAAATGATAGTATTTATTGATGACGAAAAATGGGTAATCAAAGGAATTCTTGATTATTTTGAAAACAGGTATAAAAAAATCAACGACAGCCGGTTAAATCCAATACACTTTTTTACCGCTGTAGATGCAGAAGAATATATTGATGATAATATTTCTGATATCAATTTATTTATTATTGATATCGGTATGGATTACGGTGATGGAGATTTGAATAAAGAAACATCAGGTGGAGTACAATTTATTAATAAATTGAAGGATACTATTGCTACAAAACACATCCCGATTATTATCCTTAGTATTCACAACCTAAACTATTTCGAGAGTGATTTAGAATATCCTATTGATAATAAATCACTCTTTTATGTGAATAGAAATGATGATGCAAATAATGATTTGCTTTACCCTCTTGTAGATAAAATATTAAATAAGTAATATATAATTGATATGATAGTATTTATTGATGATGAAAAATGGATAATCAAAGGAATTATTGATTATTTTGAAAATAAGTGTAAATTAACTGAGGACAGCCGATGGAATCCAAAACATTTTTTTTCCCCTGTAGAAGTAGAAAAATTTATTAGTTATAATATTTCTGATATCAATTTATTTATAATTGATATCGGTATGGAATACGGAGATGGAGATTTGAATAAAGAAATCTCTGGTGGAGTACATCTTGTAAATATATTACAAACCAAACCTACAACTAAACACATTCCAATTATTATCTTAAGTATTCATAACCTAAACTATTTTGAGAGTGATTTAATACATCCTATTGACAACAAATTACTTTTTTATGTGAATAGAAATGATGATGCAAATAATGATTTGCTTTACCCTCTAATTGATAAGATTATTAATAACAAAAGCAATTAAAATGACAGATTCAAAAAAGAACGTACGTTTTATTATTATAGTATCAATATTGCCTGTTATTATAATATTGCTGATATTTTGGATTTGCCTACAAGATTGTTCTCAAACAATACCTATAAGTAATAATGCCAATTCGTATAATGATACCCTTAAATTAGATTCTGCTACATTAATTCTTATAAAAAATAATAATCTGGAATATTTATTAGATTATCGCAAAAATTATGATAGCACAAGAACTATTATCAATAAACGAATTGAAAATTTAGAATGTATTGTTAAGGAACAGCAGAAATATGACGATTTCTTAAAAATGGAAAGATGGTTTATTGGTATATTATTGACATTTATTGGAATAATTGGAGTGATAATAGGTTTGTGGAGTACATTGGGTTTAAAATATAGCTATGAAGATAAAGCAATGGCTTTAAAAAATAAAAGCGATAAACAATTAGCAATAATTCAAAATGACATTAATAATGAAAAAGATAAAATTCTTGAAGAATTTAAAGAAAACAGTAAAAAAGAATTCGATGAAACATTAAAATCTTTGAAAGAAGAACTCAAAGAAGGCGTTGATAAATTTAATGCTGAATTAACTGAAAATAAACTCATTAACATCTATCAATCTGGCATAAAAGATTTTAATAATAAAAATTATGATACTGCACTATCTTACTTCAATATTGCTTATAAATCAAATTTCCGTATTGAAAGCACATGTTATTTCTTAGGTATGTGCTATAAAGAACTTGGCGATAATGAAAAGGCTTTAAATATCTTAAC
>JAIOSH010000320.1 GCA_021107685.1 Bacteroidales bacterium
AGTCTTATTTGTTTCGGGTTTGGAATTTGATAAGGAAGATAAATTAGTATCATTATACTTTGAAAGAAGCAGCTTTAATGCAGGATTACCTGTCATTAATATAACACGAGATGTAGCCAATAAATTATTAGAACAAAAAGGAAAAAAAATTGAAGACCTTGAAAAGGAAATAAATAACAATCTCAAGCCTGCTTCTTTTGAAATTTCAACTTTACTTACAACTTCAACAGAAGTATTTCAGGAAAAAGTTACAACACAAAATGTAGTAGGTTTATTAGAGGGTAATGACCCAAATTTAAAAAATGAATTTATTATTATTGGTGGACACTATGACCATCTCGGAATGGGTGGACCCGGTTCAGGTTCAAGAAAACCCGATACTATTGCCGTTCATTATGGAGCTGATGATAATGCTTCGGGCATTGCCGGTATTATTGAGATAGCTGAAAAATTAGCTGCAAATAGGAAAGAATTAAAGAGAAGTGTTATTGTGATAGCTTTTGGTGCAGAAGAAATGGGACTTTTAGGTTCAAAAAATTTTACTAATAATCCTTTGGTTGATTTAAATCAAGTTAAAGCAATGTTTAATTTTGATATGTTAGGCAGGTTAAATCCCGATTCAAAGGTTTTGATAATTGGCGGAACAGGAACATCAAAAGAATCGGAATCAATTCTTAATAAATCTGCTGAAAAAAGTATTATTACCTTAAAATTCTCTCCTGAAGGTTATGGCCCGTCAGATCATACATCTTTTTATGCAGAAGATATTCCTGTTTTTTTTATTTCAACAGGTGCTCATCAGGATTACCATACACCTGAAGATAATATTGACAAAATAGATTTTAATGGTGCGAAAACAGTTGCTGATTTTTCTTATGAACTGATTGCTGATGTTATTAACAGAAAAAATTCACTCACATTTCAGCAAGCTGGTCCAAAAAGGAAATTAAGACATGCCGGCAAATTAAAAGTTGCATTGGGAATTATGCCTGATTTTACTCATACTGAAAATGATGGTTTATGTGTTGCAGCAGTGTCAGAAGGTGGTCCTGCTCAAAGCGGCGGCATGATTAAAGGTGATATTATTACTGCTTTAGATGGGAAATCTGTTAATAACATCTATGATTATATGAACCGCCTGAAAAAAATTAAACCCGGACAAACGGTTATAGTTGACATTTTAAGAGATGGCGAAAAAATTGTTTTATTAATACAGTTATAACGAGCTATTGTAGCTAATCAGTGTTTTGACAGAAAATGCTTGAGAATATTATGCCATTGGCAATCCCTATGAGATAAGTTATATACTATCTATCTTATAAAACTTTGTTTTCTAACAAACTTTTTTCAAAGTCAGAAGGCCCGACTCCCATCTTCTGTCTTTCGTCTTCCATTAAATTCGTAATAGAACCAGTTAATAAAACAGTTTGTCAAATGTAAGAATTATATCAAAAAATCAAAATAATTTTCCCTGTTTACCACTTTAAAAGTAACATTGGGATAGGTATTTATAAATTCTTTCGGGGGTTTGGGGTTACGTTTGCCACTAAATTTAAACTCAAAAGCTTTCAGTTTCCCGCCCCATTCCTCAATCAAATCAATCTCTTTTTGCTGGTATGTCCGCCAAAAATACATGTTTGCTTTCCGGCCTTCAGCCTGGTGTTTTTTCATCCGTCCCATAATACAAAAGTTTTCCCAGAGGGCGCCCATATCCGAGCGATTTTCTGGCAAGGTGAAATTCTGTAATAAACTATTTCTGACACCAAGATCATAAAAATAAAATTTTCTGCTTCGCGCAATTTCATTGCGTAAATTGCGACTGAAAGAGGGTAATGAAAATAACACGAAAGATTTTTCAAACAATTGCAAATATTTTTGAACGGTTTCCACTGAAAGTTTCAGCAAGTTGCTCAACTCCCTGTAAGAGACCTCATTCCCCAACTGAAGTGCAATGGCTTTGAGTAGATTGACCAGCATATCGGAACGCCGGATATTGTCAAAACTCAGCACATCACGAAACAGGTAATCGCTGGTGAGTTCGTCAAGCAACTGCATTTTCTGTTTTTCATCACGGTCAACAATATCAGGATAAGTACCAAAACGTAAAAAAAAACTGAGTTTATCGTCTAATTGAAAACGGTCGTACCGGCCTGAAAGTTCGGAAAGGGAAAGGGGAAACATTAAAAATTTAATATTCCGTCCGGTAAGCGGTTCGCTGATCTCATTGGATAATTCAAAACTGCTTGAGCCGGTAGCAATGTATTGTTTATCAGGGTAAGTATCTATCAGGAGTTTCAAGACATCACCTATGCGGGAGACTTTTTGGGCTTCGTCAAAGACAATCAATCGGCTACTTCCAAGGAATGACATAATCTTTTCGAGATTTAAGGAAGCCAGCAGGTCATTTACATTCTGCCTTTCGCAATTGAGGTATTGAGAATCAGGTTGTTGTTTGATGATCTCATTTACAAGGGTTGTTTTTCCTACCTGCCTTGGGCCGTAAAGAATGATCACTTTTTCCTGAAATAACCAGGGAGCTATTTTGTCCATTAAGGTCCGTTTGTAAATATAAGGTTGCATTATTAATAATTTATAGATTACACCCGACAAATTTAATAAAATATGTCAATTTAAATAGACAAATTTAAAATATTTTTTATTATTATTTTAATTCATGGATCATTTCTTTTACAATCTTTTCCAAATCCACCCCTCTCCGGCAATTCCCGTTCCATTGTTAAATAGTGCAGAAATGCTTGTTTTTTGTTTCATCTGCTGTAATTTATATATATTTTAAAAAAAATTAGTAACATTTTTCACAAATTATGTAATTATAAAAAAATTAGTAATATTGCATTTTTTAATTATTAAAATAATTTGTCACTCATTATAACAGTAATGTCAAAAATCATAAAAATCAAGAAGGGTTTCAACATCAGGCTAATTGGAGAAGCGGAGAAAATTTTTGCAGAAGTCAAATCAGATAGTTATGCATTAAAGCCTACTGATTTTATTGGAGTATTTCCAAAATTAATGGTCAGGGAAGGAGATGAAGTAAAAGCAGGAACACCTATATTTTACGATAAATACAGGGAAAATATTGTTTTCACATCACCTGTAAGTGGTAAAATTACAGAAGTTAAAAGAGGAGCTAAAAGACTTATGCAAGAAATCAGGATAGCTGCTGATAATGAAATATCCTACGAATCTTTTGGAACTGCAAACCCAAATAAGCTGTCAAAAGAAGCTATTACTGAAAAATTATTAAAAAGCGGTGTGTGGCCCTTAATTCGCCAAAGACCTTATTCTATTATTGCCAACCCTTCTGATGATCCTAAAGCTATATTTATTTCAGCTTTTGACACAAATTCTTTAGCACCTGATTATGATTTTATTGTTCATGGAAATGGTGAAGCTTTTCAAACAGGATTAAATGCAATTATTAAATTAACCTCTGGAAAAGTTCATTTGAATATAGATGATTCACATACTTCTTCAAAAGTTTTTACAAATTCAAAAGGTGTGCAGATAAACCAATTTTCAGGTCCTCATCCTACTGGAAATATTGGTGTTCAGATCCATCATATTGACCCTATTAATAAAGGTGATATAGTTTGGTATCTTGACCCGCAAGCTGTTTTAACTATCGGAAGATTATTCCTTGAAGGTAAATATAATGCTTCACGTGTAATTGCTTTAACAGGATCAGAAGTATTAAAACCAAAATATTATAAAGCAATTAATGGTACATCTGTAAAAAATATAGTTGATAATAATGTTAAAGACGGACATCTAAGATATATCAGCGGAAATGTACTTACAGGAACTAAAATTGATAGCAATGGTTATCTTGGATTTTATGATTCACAAATAACTGTAATTCCCGAAGGTGATCATTATGAATTTTTAGGCTGGGGATTGCCTGGTTTAAATAAGTTCAGTTTTACTAAAACCTTTATTTCATGGCTTATGCCAAATAAAAAATATCGTTTGCATACAAACTTAAATGGTGGTAACAGAGCTTTTGTAATAACAGGTGAATTTGAAAAAGTTTTCCCTATGGATATATATCCTTTACAATTAATAAAGGCTATTATGATTGAAGATATTGACCTGATGGAAAATTTAGGTATTTATGAAGTTGATGAAGAAGATTTTGCATTGTGTGAATTTATTGATACTTCAAAGACCGAGATACAATCTATTGTACGCAAAGGTTTGGATTTGATGAGAAAAGAAATGAGCTAAAAAAATAATGATTATTTTTTATTGACGTTTTAAAACTCAATTTAAATAGTCTGTATATAAAGTAATAAATTAAATTGTATATTTCAATACGTTATTGTGTATCAAAATGAAAAAGTTATATGTTATCTTCAAGTCAAGAAAAAAGCAAACAATAAATTGAATATCGAACACCGATTAACGAATAATGATTTAAGAAGTTGATTAAGTATGAATAAATATGATTTATTCCATAGGAATCCCTTCGAGAGAAGAACGATTGATTGAATTTTCAATTTTGATAATTGAAGCAAAAAGAATCTTCAATCGTAAATTAATCATGTGGAATAATTTACTATATTCAACAGGGTAAATCTAAAATCGTTAATCAGTGTTCGATGTTCGATGTTCGATATTCAAAAATAACTAATAACTTATAACATACATGGTAAAAAAATTTTATAAATGAAGGCACTGAGAAATTATCTTGACAAAATAAAGCCCCTATTTGAAAAAGGGGGAAAGCTTGAAAATTTACATTCTACTTTTGAAGCTTTTGAAGGTTTTTTATTTGTACCGAATAAAGTTACCTTTAAAGGCAGTCATATTCGCGACAGTGTTGATATGAAAAGGACTATGAGTGTAGTGGTAATAGCACTGATACCTGCTTTACTTTTTGGAATGTGGAATGTTGGATTTCAACATTTTTTATCAATTAGTGAAGAAACAGAATTGTGGACTTGTTTTTGGTTTGGCTTTTTAAAAGTATTTCCGATTATTGTAGTTAGTTATGTTGTAGGTTTAGGTATTGAATTTTTATTTGCTCAAATCAGGGGGCATGAAGTTAATGAAGGTTTTTTAGTTACCGGGATGTTGATACCTTTAATACTTCCACCCGATATACCATTATGGATGGTTGCTGTGGCAACTGCTTTTGCTGTTGTTATTGGCAAAGAAGTATTCGGAGGAACAGGTATGAACATTTTAAATCCGGCATTAACAGCGAGAGCTTTTTTATTTTTTGCCTATCCGCAGGATATGTCAGGAGATAAAGTATGGATATCTGAAAAAGGTGATGCTATTTCAGGTGCTACTCCACTCGGTGATGCTTTGGTAGATAATATTGATAAAATCCCTAAAATGTCTGATATGTTTTTTGGATTTATTCCCGGCTCAATTGGAGAAACATCCACATTAGCCATTTTAATAGGTGCTGCAATATTATTATTTACAGGTATAGGCAGTTGGAGAATCATGCTAAGTGTTTTTGCAGGTGGATTTATTATGGGCTTGTTATTTAATTTATGGGGATTAAATGAATATATGAAAATTCCTGCTCAAGAGCATTTAATAATGGGTGGTTTTGCTTTTGGCGCTGTTTTTATGGCAACAGACCCTGTTACTGCTTCACAAACAAATAAAGGGAAATATATTTACGGATTTCTTATTGGTTTAATTGCAATTTTAGTTCGTGTTTTTAATCCTGCTTATCCTGAGGGTATGATGCTGGCAATTTTACTTATGAATGTTTTTGCTCCATTAATAGATCATTATGTAATTGAAGCAAATATTAAAAGAAGATTAAAAAGAATTAAAATTCCTGTTAAAAATTGATTTTATTTTAAAAAAGTATATTATAAAAATTTAACAATTTATATATAAAAATTATGTACAGCAATAGATACATATTTATTTACTCATCAGTGATGGTAATTATTGTAGCTGCAATTTTGTCAACAGCAGCAATGGTTTTAAAACCATTTCAGGAAAAAAATGTTAGAACTGCAAAAATTATTGATATATTAACTTCTGTAAATATTGAATCGGAAAAATCAAATGCCGAAGATCTTTATTCTAAACACATTATTATGGAAGGAGTTATAAACCCGAAAGGTGAAATAATTAGCATATATAAAAATAATAAATTTGAAAAAGGTGATATTCGTGCTTTTGAAATAAATTTAAAAGAAGAACAGCAAAAAGAAAAAGAATTTAAAGCAGGTAAAATAAAAGAGCAACCCAATTATCCTCTGTTTATTTGTAATAAAAATGGAGAAACATTTTATATTATCCCTTTATTAGGTAAAGGTTTATGGGGTCCAATTTGGGGAAATATTGCATTAAAAAGCGATTTGAATACAGTGATCGGGGTTACCTTTGCTCATAAATCAGAAACACCGGGCTTAGGTGCAGAGATAGACAAAAAGCCATTTCAAGTACAATTCGAAGGGAGACAAATTTTTGATAATAATGGAAATTTTACATCAATAAAAGTTGTTAAAGGAGGTGTTGATATGCTTCCTGAAAAAGACAGGATTCACGGTGTTGATGCAATTACAGGTGGCACAATAACAAGTACCGGTGTTTCAGAAATGTTGAAAGATTGTTTAGAGAATTATATTCCTTATATAAAAAAAAGTATTAATAATTAATTTTTATGAATTCAGAAAAATCAGATAGAGAACCATTATTTTCCCTTAAAAACAGGAAATTAATAACAAATCCGTTAAGCAAGGATAATCCTATTACAGTACAGGTATTAGGAATATGTTCGGCATTAGCAGTTACTGCAAAGTTAGAACCCGCATTTGTAATGTCTATATCTGTTATTGCGGTTTTAGCAATTGCAAATGTTATAATAGCTTTATTAAGAAATACTATTCCCCCGCGGATAAGAATTATTGTACAACTAATAGTTATAGCTTCTCTCGTAATTTTAGTTGACCAGGTTTTAAAAGCATTTGCTTATGATGTAAGCAAACAATTATCAGTTTTTGTCGGTTTGATTATCACCAATTGTATTATTATGGGACGGCTTGAAGCTTTTGCAATGGGAAATAAACCTTGGCCTGCCTTTTTAGATGGTGTCGGTAATGCTTTCGGATATGCCTGGATTTTAATTGTTGTTGCATTTTTTAGAGAGTTACTTGGTTCAGGAACTATTTGGGGATACCCGATTATAGAAAATCTTGGTTTTTACAACTGGGGTTATAAAGACAATGGTTTTATGATACTTCCTCCTATGGCACTTATAGTTGTGGGTATTATCATTTGGATTCAACGTTACAGAAATAAAGATTTAATTGAAGATAAATAATTTATAAAAACATGCAAGAACTTTTTAACATATTTGTCAAGTCAATTTTTATTGATAACATGGTATTTGCCTATTTTTTAGGCATGTGTTCATACCTTGCTGTTTCCAAAACAGTCAAAACTTCTGTTGGTCTGGGTATTGCTGTGATTTTTGTTCTCGGCATAACAGTACCGGTTGATTATTTGATGAATAAATATCTTTTATCCACTGGTGCATTAAAATGGTTGGGAGATGGATTTGCAGAAGTTGACCTGAGCTTTTTAAGCTTTATAATGTTTATTGCTGTAATTGCTTCAATGGTTCAATTAGTTGAAATGGTAATTGAAAAATATTCTCCTGCTTTATATTCATCATTAGGCATTTTTCTGCCATTAATTGCAGTGAACTGTGCAATATTAGGAGGTTCATTATTTATGCAGGAAAGAGAATATCAATCTATAGGACAAGCAACATCTTTTGCTTTGGGTTCAGGTATTGGTTGGTTTCTGGCAATTGTCGGTATTGCAGCTATTCGTGAGAAAATTCGTTACTCTAATATTCCGGCACCTTTGCGAGGATTAGGAATAACTTTTATTATAACAGGCTTAATGGGAATTGCATTTATGAGCTTTATGGGGATTAAGTTGTAAGTAGGCAGTAAGCAGTAGGCAGTAAGCAGTAAGCAGAAACCTACGAGGTTTTCAAAACCTCATAAGTTTAATAAAGTAAACAACACGGGTACGTTTTGTGGATATAAACACCTTCAGTTAGTTAATAGCCAACAGCAACTAAAATGATAAAAAAATATATTAAATATTAAACAAAATGATATTATTAAACATTGGAATCGGTACTGTAATTTTATTAAGTGTGGTGGTTTTTTTAGTAATAATTTTATTATTAATAACAGTATTATTATATGCCAGAAAAAAACTTACACCGCAAGGAGAGGTTAAATTAATTATTAATAAAGAAAAGGAATTAGAAGTCAATCCCGGTTCAACTTTGCTTTCAACACTATCAACGCATAAAATATTTCTTCCTTCTGCATGTGGTGGTGGTGGGACTTGTGGTATGTGCAAATGCCAGATATTTTCAGGCGCTGGGTCAATTTTACCTACCGAGGTTGGATTTTTTACAAGAAAAGAACAACAAGCTGATTGGCGTTTAGGCTGCCAGGTTAAAGTCAGGGAAGATATGGAAATTGGTATTCCAAAAGAAATATTCGGCATTAAAAAATGGGAATGTGAGGTTGTTTCTAACAGAAACGTAGCGACATTTATCAAAGAATTTGTTGTTAAATTACCTGAAGGCGAAACACTTGATTTCAGATCAGGAGGTTATATACAAATTGATGTTCCAAAGTGTGAAGTTGATTTTAGAAAAGATATTGAAGTTGATGATGAATATAGAGGTGATTGGGATAGATTTAAAATGTGGGATTTGAAAATGAAGAATCCTGAGCCGATATACAGGGCTTATTCAATGGCTAATCATCCTGCTGAAGGAAATATTGTAATGCTTAATATTCGTATTGCAACTCCTCCTTTTGATAATGCTAAAAAATGTTTTAAGAAAGTTAATCCCGGTATATGTTCGTCCTATGTTTTTTCCAGAAAACCAGGCGATAAAGTTACTATTTCAGGACCTTACGGCGAATTTTATATTAAACCGACAGACAATGAAATGATGTTTATTGGCGGTGGTGCAGGTATGGCTCCAATGCGTTCGCATATTTTTCATTTATTTAATACAGAAAAAACTAACAGGAAAGTTACATTCTGGTATGGTGGTCGTTCATTGAGAGAATTATTCTATATTGATCAATTCAAAGCTATTGAAAAAGATTTTACAAATTTTAATTTTCATATAGGTTTATCCGAACCATTGCCCGAAGATAACTGGTCGGGATATACGGGATTTATCCATCAGGTAATATTAGATAATTACCTGAAAGCACACCCCGAACCTGAAGAAATTGAATATTACCTTTGCGGTCCTCCGCTTATGAATGATGCTGTTTTGAAAATGCTGGACGATTATGGAGTTCCTGATGAAATGATTATGTTTGATGACTTTGGCGGTTAAGATTAAAAAGGGGAAAGTTTCTTTGTAGCTAATCAGTATTAAATTAACAATAAAAATTTCTTGGGGAATAAGGGGAATAGAGGAAATATGGGAAATAAGGTAATAGTGGGGGAATAAGGAGTTGGTGAAATAATTTTGTAAAATTAAAACTATTGAATACGGGTATATTTTGCGGGAATCCTAAAAGGTAACTTCAAAGCCTTATTTATTGAAATTTTTGAATAATCAATTGAGATTTTTATAGGGTTTTCTGCTGTTAAGTCGTAATCAATATGATTGGGAAAAATCTGGCTGTCAATATCTTTAAAATCAGAATATGTTGCTTCTAATTTTTTGTTTTCTTTTTTAATTTCTTTTATTTTTATACGGGTGATTTTAAAATTTTCAGGATTTAGAAAAATATTTTGAATAAAAATTCTTTCAGCATCTAATCCGGTTCTAACATATTTCTTTAATTTTCTCCTGCCTGCTGTTACAAGATGGTATTCTTTACTATCATAAGTAGCCCTGAATTTCCCATTTTCGTAATATGAAAAATCATTTCCCAGTATTATTGATTGCAATATATCATAATCAATATTTGTATTGAGAAAATCATTAACAAAATTATAATCACCTAAAAAGTATGTATTGTTAATTCTATTCAGAAACTTAATGGAATCATTAGTTATTAAAAGCCTGGCAATTTCAATTCCTAAGGCAGGAGAAAAAGAAACCCAGATAACGCTGTCTTTTTGCATACGAACCTGGCCATTAAACGAAGTTTTCTTTTTATCATTAATATAATCTATTGTGAATTTTGCTGAGAACCAATCAAATTTCAATTCGTTCTTTTTTAATTGTTCAAATAAATAATCAGCACCATATTCTTTAAGAGGCTCTTTAACAATATGTCGCGTTGATTTACAGGAAAAGGATATAATCAGGAAAAGCAGTAAAGAAATTATATTAAATATGGAAATTTTTTTCACAGGAAATATTTTAATGCTATTCATACAATTTTTTATCTTCAACTTTTTTATCAAGAAATTCAGAACCTTTACCCGCAGCTTTGGCTTTTTCCCAATATTCAATAGCTTGTTGAGTTTTATTAAGTTTATATAAAACATCACCATAATGCTCCAGAATTACAGCATTATTGTTTCCGCCGTTTTCAATTGCTTTATATATCCATTCTTTTGCTTCATCATAATATCCCAATTTATACAAAACCCACCCATAAGTATCCTGATTTGCCGAACTATTTTCCTTTAGCTCTGTGGCTCTTTTTGCCATTTTTGCAGCTTTTTCCAAATTTTTATTTCTTAATGAAAGGTAATATGCATAATTATTCAAAACATAATCATTGTCAGGGTCAAGCATTAAAATCTTTTCATAAGCTTCGTCAGAGGCTTTATTATTTTTTATCTGATTATAAGAATCTCCGAGGTAGGTATAAAATTGTATTAAAAGTCTATCATTATCAGTAATATAATTAAGACCTTGGTTTAGAGATTTTACAGTTTCTTCAAAATTCTTTAACTGATAATATGCTACACCGGAAAAAAGATATGGTAAAGGTTGTTCGGGAAAAAGCTCTATTGCTCTTTTGCTTTCTTCTGCCATAGCTTCATTATCATTCAATTCGGATTCTACAATTAAAAGCTGCTCCCATATTACATATTTACTGCTATCTAAAGAAATAACAAGCCTGAAAGCATCTCTTGCTTCACCAAATCTTTTATCCTGTATTAAAAAATCTGCATAAATGGAATATGATTTAGGGTCATTCGGATGTATATCAATCAAAATTTCAGACAATTGAAATGCTTCATCTTTAAAATCGGAATAAATTTCATTAATAGTATAATATGCTAAAAGTATTTGAATCTTTGTGTCAATATCAAGATTTGGATTAGCAAAACCAAGCTTTAATTCTTCAAAAGACTTTTCATTATCTTCAATTTTTTTATAATAATCAGCTAATGATATATGAATATAAGGATTTTCAGGGTCAACTTCAAGAATTTTCTTATAGGCTTCCAATGCTTTTTCATACATATTATTTGACATATAAACTTCAGCTAAAATAGCGTAATACTTGCCTGAAGTTGGAAACTTTGAGATAAGTTTTTCAATTTCTTCAACTGCCTTATTTACTTTATTAATTTGAAGATATATTTTTTCTTTTTTCAATGAAATATCTTCAGTGATTCCGATTTTGTTTTCAATTAAATTAAATATTTTAATTGCATCATCATATTTGCCTTTGTATATATATATAATTGCCAATTGATTATAATAATCAAGATTATCAGGATATTTTTTTATAAGATTGTTGAATACCTTTGCTGCTTCCTCAAATTTTTCATTATTTTCATATAAGCTCGCCAGCAATAGCTGATACCATATATTTTCAGGCTCCATCGAAACTGACTTTTCAGCCATTGCAAGTGATTCATCATATTCACCCTGAACAAAATAGATTTTAGATAGTTCAAACATTGAAGCTGCATCTGTTGGGTCTTTTTCAAGACATTGAATATATAATTCTTTAGCTTCATCATAATTCCCCAATATTTTTTGCTTATTGGCATCAATAAAGAGAGAAGTGTTCTTCTTTTTTTCTTGTTGCAAGGATTTACCGGTTTTTGATGATACCACTTGAGGGTTTCCCGTATTTTTAGTACTTTTACAAGAAGGGAAAATTAAGAATAATACTAAAGATATTAATAAGATAGATATTTTGCTTATATTTATGAATTTCATTTTATTATGTTTAATGTAATTATTCAGTTTGTATGAATTGATATCGTTTCAGGATAAATATAGCCTTTGTTAGGTTTTCGTGGTTTCTTCATCTATTTTTAGCTCAATACCGTTTTTTTGAATTTCATATGCAAAAGGGTTCATTATTGTAAAATCAGACTCTTCAATTGGATGCGGCTCAATCCTTAAATCAATCTTTCGTCTTAATCTCATTAATTGCATCTGAGTAGCAAAAAAGTCCGTCATATTACCAATAATCAACGCAA
>JAIOSH010000067.1 GCA_021107685.1 Bacteroidales bacterium
CCATCACCGGCTGTTGTCCAAAGTATTGAACTTTGATTGCTTGCAGTACCTGAAAGAATATATGCAGGATTGTCCTCACAAACATCATCATCAGGGCCTGCATTTGTTACAGGAAGCGAAATTATTGTAAGGGTCATGTTATCAGTGGCATCATCAGTACATGGTGCTGTTGCGTATGCTGTTAAAGTAAGAATTGCAGAACCATTGGTTATATCATTTGTACCGGGTGTGTATATTGGGTTTAATATAGTAATGTTACTGAAGTTGCCATCGCCTGATGTTGTCCATAAGACTCCACTTTCATTAGTTGCTGCTCCTGATAGTTGGCAAGTACTGTTTTCACAAATGGTGTCGTTCACTCCGGCATCAGATGTTGGTAAAGTTGCGAATGTTATTGTCATCTGGTCCGTAGCATTATTGGCACAAGGGGCTATGGGATATGCCGTAAGTGTAAGCGTAACTGTTGCATTAGTGATGTCATTTGTACCTGGTGTATAGGTGGCATTAAGCAGGGTAGCATCATCAAAGGTGCCATCACCTGATGTGGTCCAAAGAATGCTGCTATAGTTAGTTGCAGCTCCGTTTAACTGATAAGTTGCATTTTCGCAGATTTGAACATCATTTCCTGCATCGGCTTCAGGTAAAGGTTGTACTTGTATATTCAGAGATGAAGAAGTTCCGTTTCCGCAATTATTATTTCCATAAACACTCAGGGTTGCCTGTCCATTGTAAGTATTTGACCAGTCAATCGTAATTGAAATACCGCTTCCGTTGATAGTACCTGCTGTAGCTGGAGTCAATTCCCATACATAAGAAGTTGCGTTGGTTATAGGATCTATCTGGTATGGTTCTCCTGTTGTTCCTATGCATACACTTGTTGAACCTGTTATGGTTCCTGCTGCATGCGGATAGGGTTCTATGGTAATAATACCGTCTATGAATTCTGCCGGCAGGCTTGTGCCTCCATTAAGATATTGGCAATTAGTACCTGATGTATCCCAGATAAGGTTACTCAGCGTTTGGGTATATACTACAGGTGCATTGAATATCAATTCAAGTAGTGTTCCTGTTCCTATTGTAACGGCTGTGGTTGATGTCCATGTCATTTGAACTTCTCCTGATGAGGAAGTTACAGTTAATGTGCCTCCTGAAAGACCGGCATTTACATTTTGGTAGTTTGTATAAGTAAGTTCGGCAGGTATGTAATTTAGAGTAAGTGTAAAATCAGTAACATTCTGCATGTTTTCCACATCAATAGGTACTGTAAAGTTACCAGGGCAACCGATTAATGATTCTGTTGTTGTTTTTATAGATGAGCTTCCTCCTAATTCCACTATAGCTGTTCCTAGTGAAGTGAAAATACTGACAAATGGTGGTGTGGTATTATATGCAGCCTGTACCATTGTTATCTCTTCGGATTCGCTACTGTCCCATATCCGGTATATTATGGTATGCCCGTTTATGAATCCGTCCTGATCAGATGTTAAAGGATCATCTGTAGATGCAGTAATGATGGCAGGTGAACCGGGAAGAATCTCACCGACCAATACAACAACACCTACACATATCTCAATACTGTTACTATCTACATCAAATACGGCAATTTCATCTCCCGCAGCACAATTAATATTATCAATAGTGGCTGAATTAACTATAAAGGTCATTGGTTGATAGGGATTACCTGACCATACTGTTTGAAAATGCTGGGCTGTTAAATTACTGCTAATTAAAAATAAAGCAGCAAATAAAAATAAAATAGTTCTTTTTTTCATGATTTTATAATTTTAATCAAAGATAATATCCGAAAAGGAAAATAAAACGATAAAAACATAAGTGGTGAGAACTAATTTATATTCGGTAGTTTTTGAACTAAATTCGTTAGCCGGGTAAAAATACGTAAGCGTTCACAGAACACTGAAATTGAAAATTAGTCCCGAAACTTCAGCGATTTTCTAAAGGTAATTAACTTTAGAAAAATGAAATATAAATGTTTGTATTTTAGGCATATAGATTACAATATACTAGATTAAAATATGGCGGGATGATTTTTTGTTTTATATTTTCCTGGTTGTCATAAGATTAATAATAAAATACTTAAATAAATATCCCTCAGAAAAGCGCTGAAACTTCGGGAGTGTTCTACTACAATCATTATTAATAACTATGTGGCGTAATTACCGAATCTCAAGTTTCTAATTTCAAACCGTGAACGGTTTGTAAATAAAAAGATTTCTCGCTATCGCTCTAACCTTAAATCCGTAAGCTTATTTTTATAGTTTGAAAATGAGCACCCTTCGACTTCATTTCGACTCCTCTCAATGTAAACGCTCAGGGTGCCTGTGAGGCTGAGCGGAGTCGTGCCTGTCAGGCTGAGCGGAGTCGGTGCCTGTCAGGCTGAGCGGAGTCGTGCCTGTCAGGCTGAGCGAAGTCGTGCCTGTCAGGCTGAGCGAAGTCGTGCCTGTCAGGCTGAGCGAAGTCGTGCCTGTCAGGCTGAGCGAAGTCGAAGCCTCCACAAAATACTTACGGATTTAAGGTCGGACACCTTTTACAGATTACAGACTTATGGACGTACTTTATTAAATCTCTTTTCTTGCATATTTACCATATTATATGGAATTTTGTGGCTAATTATGAAAGTATTAAAAAAGAGATTTCAAAAACAACATCTTCTCAAAGTTCTTTTACTCTGCTTCTCCATAGTAGCAGCACTTCTGCTATGCGAAGCTGTTCTCCGCTTAGCAGTCCCATCCTTATTTAACAGCGATTATTATATCAGAACACCTGA
>JAIOSH010000314.1 GCA_021107685.1 Bacteroidales bacterium
CTGACCTGATTCAATCATAGCTTTTTCGTGGTTTTTTGTGGCAAAAACTATCTGATAAAGAATTTGTGTATAAGTGCTCATGGCTAATTTGTTATTATTGAACCCTTTTAGGGTTCTTATTTTATCTTCCGTTTTATTACCTACCCTGCACTGCGTACAGGGCTATTCATGTTCAATCCGCTCTGCGGATTGTGTGAACTTCTTTTTATCTTTTCCAATCGAAAGAAAACAAGCAGCACCTCAAAATATTATTTAGCCAGAAATTGGGAAATTGTAAACCGGAATATAAAAAATGCCTAAATTTGTACTCATTAATAATTTTGAATATATATCTTGAAAGCAATTCATTTATTTATAAAGTTAGTTACAATAATTTTATTATTTTTAATAATTGCCTGTAATCCAACAGGTAAATTGCATAAAAATGAATACCTGCTTAAAAAAAATGTTATTAAAATTGATAAAAAAAATTTTAATATTAATAAAAATGATATTAAGGGTTTTATCCAACAGAAGCCTAATAAAAGATTATTAGGAATATTTTATTTTAAATTATGGGTTTATAACATAACCTCAAAAGGGGAAAAAACAAAATTTAAATCATGGCTTAGTAGAAATTTTGGTGAGAAACCTGCTATATTAGATTCAAGTTTGGCAAAAAATTCAATAGAACAGATTAACCTCTACCTGGAAAACAAAGGTTGTTTTAATTCAGATATTTATAAATCAATTAGTTTAAATACCAAAAAGCAAAAAGCAAAAATTTATTATTATATTAATCCCACAAAACCTTATACAATAAAAAATATTGATTATCAAATTGATGATAAATTAATCAAGAATTATATATTTTCCGATAAAGAAAATCCATTGCTAAAAACAGGAGATAATTATGATGTCTCAAAATTGGATGATGAACGCGAGAGAATTACTTCTGTTTTGAGAAATAACGGATATTATGATTTTTCTAAAGAATATATTTATTATAAAATTGACAGTTCGCTGAATAGTAAACAAATGAATATTATAATAAATATTACAAAAGAAAAGATACATTCCGGTGAAACTCCTGACGAGTTTACCGAAATTGATCATAAAAGATATGATATTAATAAAATATATATTAATCCGGATTATGATTATTTTCGTTCTGACACAATTGTTTATGATACATTAATTGAAACTATTCATTCAATTTATACTGACAGACCTTCAAATTCATACTATTTTACCTTTAATAATGAATTAAAAATCAAACCAAAAACACTTACTCAATCAATTTTTATTAACGAAAATGTTCCTTATGAACATAAAGCTGTTACCCAAACTTACAAACGTTTATCAGATTTAAGAATATTTAAATATGTTAATATTCAATTTAAAAAGGTAATTAATGACACATCTATACTAAGCCGCAATTTACTTAATTGCAATATACAGCTTTCCAGGTCTCCGGTTCAATCATTTTCTATTGAGGCAGAAGGCACAAATTCGGGGGGAGACCTTGGTATTGGTGGAAATTTTATTTACCAAAATAAAAACATTTTCAGGGGAGCAGAAATATTTAGATTAAAATTTAGCGGTTCTGTAGAAGCCCAAAAAATAACCGGGGAAGAATCAAATAATGTGCTATCTTTTTTCAATACCTTTGAAACCGGTGTTGAAGCCGGTCTTAATATACCTAAATTTCTTATACCTATTAAACAAGAAAGATTTCCAAAATATTTTAAACCCAGAACAACTATAAATACAGGAATTAATTATCAAAACAGACCACAATACAGGAGGTATATTTCTAATGTTTCTTTTGGTTATGAATGGAGAGAATCAAATTATAAAACGCATATTCTTTTTCCTGCTGATGTTAGTGCTGTTAAAATTTTTCCTACTGATGAATTTGAAAAATATTTAGAAGATAAAGATGAAAGTTTAAGAAATCAATATACTGATCATTTAATATTGGCACTTACATATAGTTATATCTTTTCAAATCAGCAAATCTATAAAATAAAAAATTTTATTTATTTCAGAGCTAACTTTGAAACATCCGGTAATTTATTGAATCTTATTGAAAAAACTATTAAAGCTCCATTAAATGAAGATGGATATCATACTCTGTTCAATATTCAGTATGCTCAATATGTAAAAGCTAATGTTGATTTCAGGTTTTATAGAATATTTTCCCGTAAAAAGTCATTAGTTAACAGGGTAATTTTAGGAATAGGCATTCCGTATGGAAATTCCAATTTGTTACCTTTTGAAAAAGGATTTTATGTAGGAGGTTCCAATGATATGAGAGGCTGGAGGCTTAGATCGCTTGGACCCGGCGCTTTTCAGGATATAGATGATAATATTGACAAAATGGGAGATATTCAAATAGAAGCAAATATTGAGTACAGATACCCAATATATGATTTTTTTAAAGGTGCTTTTTTTATTGATGCAGGTAATATTTGGTTATTAAAAGAAAATCCTAATTTTCCAGATGGTGAGTTTAGAGCCAATAAATTTATTAGTCAAATTGCTTTAGATGCAGGTATAGGTTTTAGATTTGATTTTAAATTTTTTATTATAAGAGTTGATAGTGCAATTCCTGTCAGAGACCCCTCAAAATCACCAAACGAGCGTTGGGTAATTAATCAGGGTATATTTAATAAAGTTGTCTGGAATTTCGGTATAGGTTATCCGTTTTAATCGAAATTTATGAAAAGCGAGAATGTAATAAAATCATTATTAAAACAGTTTCCCTATGAGCCTACTTCCGGGCAAAAAATCTTAATTGCTCAATTATCTGAATTCATATTAAGTAATGATAAAACTTCGCTTTTTGTTTTAAAAGGTTATGCCGGAACCGGTAAAACCACAATTGTCAGCTCATTAGTTAATATTTTGCCGGAATTCAAAAAAAATTCAATCTTATTAGCACCAACAGGCAGGGCAGCAAAGGTTCTATCAAATTACTCAAAAAAGCAAGCATTTACTATACATAAAAAAATATATTATGCAAAAACTTCTAAAGATGGAAATATCAATTTAGTTCTCCAGAATAATTATCATAAGAACACCATTTTTATTGTTGATGAAGCTTCAATGATACCCGATAATACAAAATCCGGTGATTTCAGCTTGTTTTCAATAAGAAACCTTTTGGATGACCTGATCAATTATGTATATGAAGGATATAATTGCAAATTATTGCTAATTGGAGATACAGCTCAGCTTCCACCTGTTAGATTGGATATTAGTCCTGCTCTGGATTTGCAATTCCTGGAAAATAATTATTCAAATTCTGTTAATTCATTTGAATTAAAGGAAGTAGTAAGGCAATCGCAAAATTCTGGTATTCTATCAAATGCAACAAGAATACGAAACAAAATAAAGCTTCAAAAACATGAATTTCCATTTTTTTCATTAAACAGCTTTAATGATATTTTAAAAATTAATGGAAGCGAACTTGAAGAAGCCTTAAATGATAATTATTCAAAATTCGGGCAAAAAAATACTGTTGTTATTTGTCGCTCGAACAAACGGGCAAATATTTATAACATAGAAATAAGAAAACGGATATTATTCAAGGAAGATGAAATATCAACAGGGGATTTTATGATGATAGTTAAGAATAATTATTTCTGGCTTAGTGCCGAATCAAAAGCTGGTTTTATTGCTAATGGAGATATTATTGAAATACTTAGTATCAGAAAAATATATGAATTATACTCTTTCCGTTTTGCCGATGTAATTGTAAGAATGGTGGATTACCCTGATGAAAAAGAATTTAATACGAAAATTATGCTTGATACTATTATGGCAGAAACCCCTTCTTTGTCTGTTGATGATAACAGGAAATTTTTTAATGAAGTAATAAAGGATTATGAAGATATTCCACGCAAAAGAACACGAATAGAAAAAGTGAAAAGCAATCCTTTCTTCAATGCACTACAGGTGAAATTTGCCTATGCTTTAACTTGTCATAAAACCCAGGGCGGGCAATGGGATTGTGTTTTTGTTGACCAGGGATATATTAATGACCAAATGATAAATGTTGAATTTATGCGATGGCTTTATACAGCACTAACCCGTGCAACCAAGAAACTATATCTTATTAATTTCAGGGATGTTTTTTATACATAATTTA
>JAIOSH010000068.1 GCA_021107685.1 Bacteroidales bacterium
AATTGAAAAAGAATTGGCTGACCTTAAAGAATCAAATGAAAAATATATTTTAGCAAAGGATGAACTTGATAAAGAATTGGTTGACTTAAAGCAGGAAAAAATAAATATAGATATTTCTACGGAAGAAATAAAGGAAAAATTGGATATTGAAACGAAAACCAGAAAACAAATTGAAGACGAACTTCGCAAATTGCTTGATGAACTAAAAGGCAATTAGAAAAAAATATATAACTAATGAGTATTAAATTAACAATTAAAATTATAAACTTATGGAAGAAAATAATGATAACAACTTAAATACAGCAAAAAATCTTATTGACGAGGTGAAAAAACAGTTTGAGATTGAAAATGAAAAAATAAAAAAATTCCAATCTGAGGTTTACCATGAAAAAGATTTTAAAGCAGGTAAATTTTTTACCTATGATGGACCAAATTACTATTTAGACCGAAAGGCATTGGTTTTTAATATTTTTATTGCACCTGTTGGTGATTCTGTTGATTTTTATAAAGAGCAGGTCGTAGAAATATTTCCACAGCTTGCTGAAAAGGAAACACCTTATGTTGTTGATCTTTTCGCTGAAGTTTTGATACAGGTTCTGAAAATGGATATTGATCTGTTTATTAACAAATATGCTATCGCAGGTGATGGCGATGATTATGTAATAGCAGTTGAATATCTTGATGATATTATTGCTGAGGATGCGGTTTTTCTTGTAGGCGACTGGTTTAGGGCAATAACTAATGATCAGAAATTCGATTTTGAAGGAGAATTTCTTAAACTACAGGAACAATTTGATAAAACTCTTTATGGTGGTCCAACTATTTATTCATTGGTTGAAGCCGGTTTAAAAAGAGATATTCCTGTATTTTTTCTATATGAAGAAAATCAATTCCAATGGGGATATGGCAGAAAACAATTAAGAGGAAGGTCAACAACAGTTCATACTGATGGAATTAAGGATACCGAATTTACAATGTATAAGGATATGGTTGGTGATTTCCTTCAAATGTGTGGATTTCCTACACCTATCGGGAAAAATTGTTTTGATGAAAAAGAAATTGTTGAAGAAGCCCTTAATTTGGGTTTTCCTGTTGTTGTAAAACCCGTTGCCGGTCATAAAGGACAAGGTGTTGTAACAGGAATTAAGTCAGAAAATGAAGTAAAGAATGCTTATCAAAATATTATTAATCTAACTAAAGAGGAAGGTGTTAATTTTGAAGGTGCTATTGTTCAACAGCAAATTTACGGAACAGGCCATCGCTTATTAGCAGTGGGCAGTAAGTTCGCAGCAGCCTTAGAGAGAGTTCCTGCTTTTGTTGAGGGAAACGGAAAAGATTCAATTAAAGAATTAATAGCTGATGAAAACGACAAAATAATTCGCCTGGATAATGCACGTTCGCCTTTATGTAAAATTAAGATAGATGACGACCTTGAAGAATTCCTTAGATTACAGGATATGTCGCTTGATACGGTTCCTGAAGAAGGTAAAAAAATAACTTTACGCAGAGTAGCTAACATTTCCCAGGGTGGTGTGTCAATTAATGTTACAGATAAGATACATCCTTTGAATATAAAGATGGTTGAAGATATTGCAGGTTTTTTAGATGTAAAATGTCTTGGTATTGACGTACTTGCTGCAGATATTTCAAAACCATGGACAGACGGCGATTTTGGTATAATTGAAATTAATGCCGGTCCCGGAGTCTTTATGCATTTAGCCCCGGCTTATGGCGGTTCTATTGATGTTCCCGGCTTAATTATGAAATCACATTTTTATAAACCTGAATATGCAAGAATACCGATTATTGCAGGTAACAATATTTCACAGGATTTTGCTAATATCCTAAATTCAAAATTACACGATATAAAACCTGATATCTATTTCTCAAGCCTGACTGATAAAGGTATTTTCTTTAATGGTGAATATTTCTTTAAAAATAAAATGCATAATGAGAATGTTAAAATCATTATGAGAAATCCAAAAACCGACTTTGCTTTGTTTACTCATAATGTGGATGATATTTTTGATTATGGATTATTGCATATAGGAGCGGACATTGTTATTCTTGATAACCCGGGTTATCCCGAAGAGAAAGTTTTAAAAGAACAATTATTACCTAATGGTCTTTTAATTGAAATCAGCAATAATGAAATAAAAGTATCTGAAAATGGTGAGATAAAAGGAACACATACTTTGGAAAATCCTGAAAATATTGAGGAAAAAAATAGTCTAATTTTATCGCTTATTGAACCATTATTGCAGGATTTAATAAAAAAATACGATTAAGTTCGAATTGTTTTTGGGATAAATAATTGTCTGCGATACTGCATTTGGAAGCATTGGAAGAAGCCTAATAAACGAAGGAGAAGTCTTATTCGTTTGGGAATCTCCAGAGGTCAGGCTTCAGAACTAGCGAAAACCAGCGATGGTTAAAAAAGATTCGTAAGTTTACCCTGTAATGAAATGTATCAGGGGGGTACTTAAATTATTTGGAAAAAATGTTAAATTGCTACATTGTTATAACTTGTCCCGATTACTCTGGATTGTTGTGGTTTAACAATCCCGAGTAAACAACGATTTTTCACGGGTAATTTATTAATATCCAAACAAGTAAGAAAATAATTACTATCATAAATTATGGCGCTTAATTTTTTTGTGAACCTTTGAGACTTGGTGTCTTTGTGGCAATTAAGAATTTAGCCACTAAGGCACAAAGACTCAAAGAAACACGAAGGGTAAATCCCCCGCCATATTTTAATTTATAAATTTGATGTATCTCTCGTTGTATAACATCTTATTAACAATCAATAAACAATAGAAAATCGCTGAGTAAACGGGACAAGTTGTAGCCATATAATCCCGAAGTGTCGGGACTTCGCTAAGGCTCAGCAATTTAACCATTAATACTCATTTATTAACTTATGGTTACGATTTAATTTTTCAATGCTTTAATTCTCGCGAGTTCAGGTATTACTGCGAAGCGTCAGGATTGTTTCTTTTCTCTCAATTCTTTAGTTTCTATAAATCCCTTTGAATTTTTGGCTTTTGCAATTTTTGTTGTTGATGCTTCTCCAAGCATAGAGAAAATCAATTCAAGGTCAGTCATGTGGTCTCGAAGATTTTCTCTTTTCAGTCCTTTTACTTGTTTGTATTGCGAAGGGGTTAGTCCAAATATAGCTTTGGATATTTCTGCTGTTAATATTGCATATTCAATTTGTTCTCTTACTCCTCGCTTTTTCCATTCGTCTGTTAACTCATCACGAATGGCAATACTTCGCATTCGTTTTTCTATCCAATCATCAGAGTAACCTTTTGCTTTGTAAATCTCTCTTGCTCGTTTTGATGCTAATTCAGGATTTTCAATTTCCTCTAATCTCTCATAACCTACTTTTGCTAACCAACGTTTAAAGGGTTCTGCTTTAGGTGAAGGTATTGACTGGATTATTCTGAATAATCCTTCTGTATTTGCACAACTCATCTTTTGCTTGCCACCAGATGTATCAATCCAAAGGGTAGGTACAATTTGTACCCACCCTTTGGCAAGCTCCTTGTCCCTCAACTTCATGCGTTTAACATATTGTTTTGGGTCTTTGCTATCAGTTAAAACCGCAACAACATCCTCTACAACAAAATACCATTTCTTTTCCTCATCATTCCAAACCGAACGAATTTGCTTACTTTCAAAGAGTTTTATATTTGACATTGATATAATTTTAGATTATACCGACAAAGATAAAACAAAGTCATAAAAAATTAAATTTAAAGTTTTGCTTATTTTTTTATTATCTTTTCTGATAATAATATATTTCCATTCAAATCCTTGATTTCAACAAAATTTAATCCTTTCTGTAATCCGGAAATATTAATTGTCTTGTCTCTACTTAAAATTTATTCAGGAACCTGTGTTTTATAACCTCCTTCACTCACTCCATCCGGCACTTGCCCACCACTGCCGCTGTTAGGTACCCAGATGTCATTTTTATCCTGTTGTGCTACCTGACCGTCCATGTTGAAATCACCGGAATAATATCCTGAATTACCTGCTTGTATATTCCAAACATCATTTTTGTCAGCATTCCCTATTTGTCTGTTTGCATCACCGTCTCCGCCTATCATTCCCCATATTCCTGTTCCTATCTCCTTATGACCGAGTGAACCCCCATAAGCCTGGTTTGCACCTGTTGTGAAATCATAAGTATAAACACCGTTGTCAAGCACAAGTGGAAAGGCAGATATAACGCCGAGGTGATTACGATGCCAAATTACAGCAAAATTATTCTTTGCAATATCAAGTTGGAATACAGGCACGCTTGCACCATCTATTTCAACAATGTTTCCATCTTTCGTAATAAACAATGCTCTCCGTATTACAATAGAATCTGATTTAGCTGTGGATGCATCACCGGTTGTAGCCCTGATTTCCAACAATATCCAATCTATGATTTCATTGGATGGTATAGCAGCAACATTCTCAGTGCCGGCATAATTCCATGGTTGTTGGTTGTATGATTGCGATAATGGAATATAGCCCCATCCATTTAACCAGTTGAGCATATATCCCAGTCCACTATGATATGGACCTTCGAGAAAAACTTTGATGTCTAATTCAACATGGTTTAAAGTTGTATAAAATTCATACGCTCCCATATCTACTGTGTCATTTACTATTCTTGAACTTCCTGCAAGATCCAATAAAGGAAGATTCAATCCTGTAGTATCGGATGTACCTGTATTGATACATGGTGAAGTCGGATTTAAAGAATAATAGTTGTTACTACCCAAATAAAAATCGGGATTTAATCCAAAAATATTATTCCCCTGATCCGATCCGTGAGATGGCATGGAAGACTCTTCAATGAGTGAATATGAAATATTCACAGTCCCAGCAGAACCTCCTACCGAAGCATCATTGCCCCAAAATATTGAATTTTTTACA
>JAIOSH010000456.1 GCA_021107685.1 Bacteroidales bacterium
CTGAAATACATCTTCGGCAATTTTACCAAAATTATTTGCTAATACTTGCCTTATTTGTTTTGTAAAGTTGTGTTCCATCTGGCTCAAATAATGTTAAAGTTTGTTGTTCAATTCTTCTTTTAGTTTCAAAGGTTCTTATTTCTTTCTCAAGTTTTTCCCCATTATATTTTTCAACAAGTGATAATCTTCTTAATCCTATTTTCACATATTCTTCATCTATCTCAATACCAATTGATTTTCTGTTTAAAATTTTTGCAACATAAGAAGTTGTGAAAGTACCGGAAAAGGGATCTAAAACTACATCACCTACATTTGAACTTGCTTTAATTATTCTTTCTAACAAAGCAATTGGTTTTTGTGTTGGATGGTTTTCATATTCCGGCATTCTGTATCTTACTCTTGGAAATTCCCAAACATTTCCTGGAACTTTTTCAGTATTATATTGTTGTGGAGGATTCTTTCGATAATCTATTAGTTTTCTTTTTGAACCAGTTTTGGCTTCGACTAAAATATCTTCTGAATTGAATGTGTAATTATTTTTATTTTTTACACAAAATAGTATTGGCTCATACATTGAACCATAGTAATTTTTAGCTTGGACACCAGAACTGTCATAATACCAAACAATTCTTGATATAATTTCAATTTTTTTTTGAATATATGTATCAAAAAACGGCATAAACTGTGTAGAAGTCATAATATATAAACTTCCATTTGTTTTTAATTTCTTAATTAATAAATCTATCCAAGAATATGACCAATCTAAATATTTTTTATCAGTAGCCCATTTGTCCTTTCTACCATTAAAATTTTTCCCTATGTTATATGGTGGATCAACAAATATTAAATCAATGCTGTTGTCATCTATTTTATTTAATAATACTTCCTTAGCGTCTCCGTTATAGATTATATGTCCGGCTTTTTCAAATAATTGCATTTTATTAATCCTTTTATTAATTTTTTACAAAATACAAAAATTAATTTTCTTATTGTACTAGTTTTTCAGTTTTTTTTAAATGAGAACTAACTAATCAGTGCCTAAAGTTATTAAAAATGGCTAATAAAAAAATTAGCAAGTAATTAGAAACAGGACACAGGAATTCATAATCAGCATTATTAATTTAACCGAAGCGAATAAAACCCTTGTTATTTTTACTTCAATTGGAAAGAAGTTAAAACTTTAGACATTTTAGGCACTCCAAACTTTAGGCACTGATTAGTTACTAAAATAATATTATGAAATAATTTTAACACCTTTATTACTCGTCCTTGTTTTATAAACTCTTACAAAATTAGGATTTCCCACAAAACCTTTGTGCATAATATCAGCAATTTCATCAATATTATTTTTATTACAAATAGCAAAAACCGAAGAACCACCGCCACTTACATTACATCCATAGGCTCCTGCATTCAAAACATTTTGCTTTACTACTTGATATTCAGGAATAGCAGCACTACGAACAGGTTCTGCAATATAATCAACATTTATGGCTTTCCCGAATTCTTCAATATCTTTGGTGTGAATAGCATGAATTACTCTTGAACAACGAGCCATTTGCTCTTTTAGCTTTTCCTGACCGATTTCATAAGTAATAAAACCTCTTGTAGTACGTTGACTTTTTTTAATTACAGCAAGTACAAAAGAAAAATCAGGAATTTCAAGCTTTAAAACATCTATCGGATTATAACTTTTTATCAGGATAAATCCGCCAAGAAGGGCAGCAGCTACATTATCGGCATGAGGTGAACCACCTGAAGCAACTTCCCCCATACGTGCCAAATCTATCCTTTCATTATCTGAAAGATTAAGATTTAATAATTTATTTAACCCGTAAATACATGCTGCTGATGAAGCCCCTGTTGTTCCCATACCGCATCCTGAAATTATTTCTTTAATAATCCTGATATTTACTCCCTGCTTTAGATTATTTCTTCTTAAAAGCTCAAGAACAGCTAAGCCGGCAGTGTTATCATTAATATTAGTCGGAATATTTTGTGTGTCGCCAACTAATTCAATACTAATTTTTTCAGTATCATTAAGTGTTAAAATAATTTTATCATGTGGCTCGTCCAAAGCTAAAGCAAAAATATCATAACCGGGACCGACATTTGCGCTTGTAGCAGGTGATAGAAGAGTAATTTCATTCATCTGTTTGTTTTTTTGTAGTTAATACATTTTTGGTTAATTGTATTTTTAAGAATTCAAGATATAAAAATTGGAAATTTGGTCTTCTCCCGAATTTCTAATTTCAAGTTATAAATTTCTACAATAAACCTTTTTCCTGCATTATTGATTTTAATATTTCGGTTTTACCGTTACTTAGCGGTGTTAGCGGCAACCTGACACCACCGGCAGGTAAACCTTTAAGATTAAGAGCCATCTTTGCTGCCATAGGGTTTGTTTCAAAGCGTAATGCTTCAAATAAAGAATAATATTCAAGATGAATTTTATTAGCTTTATCAATTTCTCCATTTAAAGCAAAATTTATCATTTTTTTCATTATATCAGGAATTATATTACCTGCCACAGTAAAAGTCCCGCTACCGCCTGCAGCAACAAATGGGAATGCAGTAGTATCTTTTCCCGTATATACATTAAAGTCATCATCTTTTGTAAGATAAATAACTTTGGCTAAATGATCCAGTTGTTTATTTCCATCTTTAATTCCAATAATATTAGGATGTTTTGCAAGTGTAGCTGAAATTTCCGGCGTAATTTCCACTCCTGTTCGTCCCTTTGCATTATGTAAAATGATTGGCAATTCCGAATAATCGGCAAGATTTTCATAAAATTTAATAATACCATCAGATTTAGGAAGAACAAAAAAAGGTGAAAAAACAGAAATATAGTCTGCCCCAATATCAGCAAATATTTTCACTCTTTCTTTTGCCTTCCAGAGGCTCATTGCACAAGTATCGGGAACAATTTTTGCTTTTCCTTTTGCGAGTTTAACTACTATTTCCAGAACTTTTTTCACTTCTTCATTAGTCATCAAAGTATTATCACCTGTAACTCCAAGCGGTGCAATTCCATGAATACCTGATTCAATCTGTCTTTCGACAAGTATTTTCAATCCCTTTTCATCAAGTGATAAATCATCTTTAAAAGGGGTGATTAATAATGTATAGGCGCCTTTTTTCATTTTATTATAATTTTATTTTTAAATTTCTATCAAAATGCTATTTTTATGTTTTATGTCTTTTCTATTATTTTTAAATTCATTAAGATATATTTCAATTTGTTTACAAACATTTTCAGCAGTATAACCAAATTTTTCGTTCAGGACATCAGCAGAGGCAGAATATCCAAAATGATTCATGCCAATTGACTTTCCGAAAGGACCAACAAGCCCCTGAAGTGTAACAGGTAAACCCGCTGTAAAGCCCAAAACAGGTACATCATAAGGAATAATTTCTTCCTGATATTCAACAGACTGATTTCTGAATAATCCTTCGGATATTGCTGAAACAACCCGAATTTTAAGACCTTTTTCTTTTCTGAGTTTTTCAGCACCTTCAATCAAAGTTGATACTTCCGAACCACTCGCTACAAGAACAATATCCGGTGTTCCATCAACATCCTGAACAATATAAGCTCCTTTTTGAGCATTAACAGCATCACTAAATCTTGAAGAATTTTGCTTTGCAGGGATGTCTTTTACTTTCTGTCTTGATAAAATAAGTGCTGTTGGTGATAAAGTATTTTCCAAAGCCATTTTCCATGCAATTGTAGTTTC
>JAIOSH010000017.1 GCA_021107685.1 Bacteroidales bacterium
TGATTTTTATTTCGAAAAGATTGAAGGTATAAAAAACAGAAAAAAAGTAAGGATTAGATCTTATAATTGCGAAGACCCCGATAACCCGGTTTTCTTTGAAATTAAAAGGAAATTTAATGTTCCAATTATAAAAACCAGATCCTCTACTAAATTCAAATATGCCAAAGAAATTTTTTCTGATAACAGAATTAACGGTTTTATAATCAACAGTAAGCAATTTCCTGAATTAGAAGATAATTCAAAACGCTTTTTTTATCAGATTTTTAGTAAAAATTTGAGACCGGTGATACTTATTATGTATGAACGCGAACCATATCTTCATAAATTTGATCCAACTATAAGAATAACTTTTGATAAAAACTTACGAAGTATTCCCTTTCCCGCTATTGATGAATTATATAATGATGAAAAAGCAAAGCATGTTTTGCAAAACAATTTTATTATGGAGATAAAATTTAACGACAGCTTCCCATCCTGGATGAAACCGGTAATAGGCAAATTAGGAATTAGAAAACAAGCTGCCTCAAAATATACAATATGTTTGGATTCACAAAATATTGTTGACAGACTTAACAAACCGGATATTTTCATTAAATCAAAATGGTAAATTTCAAATTTCAGATCGTGAACGCTTACACAAATATTTCCCCTAATGTTAGATGATTTTCAAAATTTAGATTTATTTCCGGTAACAATTTTTGAAATTATTACCAATCTTATTGTTGCATTGATCTGCGGCTTGATAATTTCTGTAGTTTACAGATTCGTTTATAAAGGAGCAAATTATTCGGTTTCTTATGTTAACTCTCTTATTTTGCTTACATTAATTACTTCGGTTGTAATTTTGGTAATTGGTAATAATCTTGCACGGGCATTTGGACTTGTCGGAGCAATGTCGATAATCAGATTTCGTACAGCCGTAAGAGATGTTTCTGATATTGTTTTCATATTTTTAGCACTTACAATCGGGATGGCTGCCGGAGTAGGTTTACATTTGGTTGCAATAATCTCAACACTTGTTATTTGTTTGATAATTATTACTTTAGATGTTTTTAATTTTGGTAATCCACGCAAACGGGGACATTTGTTGCAAATTTCATATAATGCTACTCATGAAAATGAAATAAAACTCGGAAGTATTATAAATAAGCATTGCCGGCGTTTAAAACTAATTAATATTAAGAATATTGGAAAGGATAATGATATGGAAGTTTATTATCAAATCACTTTAAAAGGTAAATCTAAAGGAACAGAGTTAATCCGCGATCTGAAAAGTTTTGAAGATATTTACGATATTAATCTCTATTTCGATGAGGATGATACTAATCCACCGGTTTATTAATCAATTCCTATTAAATGCGTCTGTTCTATACCATTAAGACAATAATATTAATTCTGTTTTTTTCGATTCAAATTAGCGGATTTTCTCAAACCGATAACAATTCCGAATACGAGAAGGCAATTGCTTCCGGCGAAAAATATATTAAAGAAAAAGAATATATAAATGCAAAAGCTTCTTTTCAATATGCTGCCAAACTCTTTCCCGATAAAGAATACCCAAAGAAAAAAATTACTGAAGTCCTTGAATTAATTAAAATACAACAACTTATCAGGGTTAAGTATAATAAAATTCTTAAAATAGCTAAAGAATATTTCAACAACAAAGAATATAAAAACGCAATTATTGAATTTAATAATGCTTTGAAAATTTTACCGGACGAAACTTATCCTGTAAAGAAAATTGAAGAAATAAATAAAATTTTTGAAGAAGAGAAATCAAACGATGACGCATACCAAAAAGCTATTGAAAATGCAAATAATTATTTAAAAATCAATGATTTTGATAATGCAATTGCTGAGTATGAAAAGGCAAATAAACTTAAATCTTCCGAAAAATTTCCCATTGAAAAAATTAATGAAATAAAGCTTCTTATTTCAAATAATAAAAAAAATCAGCAAGATCATGATCAGTCAATTGAACAGGGTGAAAAACTATTTAGTGTTCGTAGATATTCGGAAGCTTAAAAAGAATTTAAAAACGCTGCAAAAATTAAACCTGATGATATATTCTTGCAAAAACGAATAAAAGAAACAGAGGCTTTAGCGATTAAGCAAGTATCTTATGACAAATTAATTGAAGATGCTGATAATTTGTATATTGCGAAAAAATATAAAAAGGCAAAAGAAAAATATCTTGAAGCAGAAAATGCTTTTCCCGAACAAACTTACCCACAGGAAATTATAAATAAAATTGATCAAGTTCTTATAAAAGAAAGTGTTGAAAATCAGAAACGATATGATGATCTCGTTGCCGAAGGAGATATTTTTCTACTTGATTTGGACTACCTGAAAGCTATTGAAAAATTTGAGAAAGCTTTAGATCTCAAACCTAACGAGCAATACCCAAAAGGCAAAATCGCAGAAATCACCGAAATAAACTCAATTCTTACTGAAGAAAAAACCACTCAGGAAAACTACGAAAAAGCCATCGCAGCAGCCGATAATTTCTTTACTCAA
>JAIOSH010000356.1 GCA_021107685.1 Bacteroidales bacterium
CAAAATCTAAGGCATGATCGAAATGCTCGTGAAGAAGATTTTCACCAGGTTGGGCTGTATAAGGATAATACAAATGAAACGAGAAACTAAAAATAGTATCAGGCAGCATAACAAGAGAGTCAACTTTTACTTCGTATAATTGCTGTTCGAAAATAAAAGTTATTGAATGATCGGGATTCTCTTCCATAAGAGTATCATTAATAAGATCGGTTATAGTAACAGTATCGTAAAATAATGGCACCAATAAATCAACATCCCATGACGGATGAGGCCGTTCTTTGCGGCAAGCTGAAAAAACAAGGATAATTAATAAGAAAAATGATGTAGATATTTTATAATCTACTTTCTTAAAACAAGTTAATAAAGCAGGCATTATTTATTAGTTATTTTTAAAAAATTAAAGAAGACTATAAATAGATACAATAAAGGGTTGCCAACATAGGAAGGTATGTTGTTGACAACCCTGATAAATTATTATAAACAATTATTTAGAATTAATGCTTTGTTTTAGTTCATTAATTTGTTTTTGCATTAATTCATTTTTTTCTTTTAAATTTTCAATAATTGATTGCTGCTCTTGTATTGCTTTTACAAGTGGTACGACAAATTCAGCATAGCTAATACTATAAGGAGTTTGATCATTAACAGGAGACTGAACACCACTGAAATCAAAACCTGCTTGTTGAGCAGCCTGTTCTACTTCCTGGGCAAGGAAACCTGTATATAACCTAAGTTCCTGTGCTGTTTTTGCATCTATCATTGCATTACTCTTATATGATTCTTCAGACACACCAATATATTTATCCAATTTTTGGATATCCCATTGATAAGTAATTGGTCGGAGTTTAAGAATGAAATCTAATCCTGCAACATTTTCATTGATATTTTTCTTAAATCGTTCATCGGAATATATACTCCAGTTTACCTGTCCGCCAATCCATGAAATTGTATTATTTCCTATATGAATTCTATTACTTGCAGTTGGTATTGCATTATCCCCAAAAGCACCTGTATTGCTAAGATTAGCAGCAGTCGGACCTGAATTATGACCGACAGCCGTATTATAATCGCCTGAGGTATTATTATAAAGTGATTTATAACCGTTGGCTGTATTACCGATACCTTGTAGGTTACTGAATAAAGATTCATATCCTGTTGCTGTTAATCTCTCACCTGTATAATTACCCAAAGCAAATTGTATGGCATCAAAACCGCCGATTGCATTATAGCCTAATGCTGTGTTAAAGTTAGTATTAAAAGTTTTATACGAACCATAACCAAAAGCAGCATTAAAATTACCGGATGAGTTATATGTGCTTGAATAAACACCTACTGATGTATTTGCATGCCCATTTGAATTAAACCATAATGCAGCACCTCCTATTGCTACATTATCCCACCCTGATATATTCGCAACAAGAGCTTCACCTCCTATTCCAACATTATTATATCCTGTTGAATTTGAATTTCCTGCATTAAATCCAATAAATACATTTATATTGTCAGAAAGATCATCAGCAGCTCCTGCTCCTTCACCGAGAAAGACAGAATAACCCGTTGAAGTTTGCCAAATATGACCTGCAACATCTAATTTTTCTCCCGGGATCATTGTGCCTATACCTACATTGCCGGTATTGTTATTATACATGTCATTAACAGATACAGTCCAGTCACTATCAGCCGAAAATGGCACCCATGCAAAACCATTGTGATAATAAAATCCCGGAGAATTATTCGTTTGGTAAATAATCAAACCTGTTGCAGGGCTTGTGATACCATTACGTTGTAATTCTGTCATACGTGGCACTAACATACCACGGGTTGTGGATTTTACATCCAGCATAGCTGATACGTCTGCTTGTGAACCATCAGTGTTTATTGCAACTCCTTGAGTTTGAGCATTGGTTAATGTATAACTCAATGCAATGATCAATGTGATTAATGTAATTTTAAAAGTTTTCATTTTTTTCATTTTTTATTAATTTTTTATTTTATATATACTTTTTCTGAAATAATATTATCATTAAAAATAACTTTAACAATATATAAAGCTGATTTATCTATGGGTATTTGATTATGAATAATTGAGGTCTCAATATTTATTACCTGTTTTCCCATTAAATCATAAACAGCAATTTGGGTTTTAAACCCTGTAATATTTAAGCATGAAACAGGAAAATTAACATGAATCAAATTATCAAAAGAATAAATATTAATAGCTTCGTTTTGATTATTGATGATAGCAGGATCATTAAACAGGATATAGAATTTTCTGTCATTGCCACTTTTGTAATAAAACTCATATTGAGGGTTTGAACGTAGATTTTGTATAACTCCGGTTAGAGGGTCTTCAATATAAATTGAAATATTATTATCGAAAGTTTCAATTTCGGTAGCAAGTATAGAATATTTTCCGTCCATTCCGGCTCTAAACCATAAAGGGATGGATTCATTTTCTTTAATAGCCGGTAAAGTATTGATAGCCAGATTTTCTTTTTCAGCCATAGTAAATAAAACAGGCACATCGGGACTATCAGTAAAGATTTTATAAACATCAAACAACCTGTCAACTTTTTGAGTTGCATTTTCATTAAAACGTATTCCTGTTTGTGTAGTGATATTATTACCGGTAGCTTTAAGTACTAATGAAGCCTGGTCTTCAGTATTTTTATAAAATGCTTGTCCACCATGAACGCGATCGCTATTATCAAAAGTAAGAGTTCCTGAACCACCTGTAGCCCTTATAAAAAAACCTTGCCCCGATGGAATGTATTGAGAGGTTGTATTGGAAGCTCCTCCACCATTAATGTAATACCGATAATCTCCATTTGCTCCTATAGTGGGATCAAAAAGCCAAATAGCCCCGCTAAGTTCAGTAGGAATTGTTACAGCATCCCAGTCAATAGTACAAGGAAACGGGTTTCCAACAAGATTATAGCCTAATCCGTTTTGAGTAAAACCTTTATTGTATGTACCTGTGTTTGTTGTTCCTTCAAATACTTCAACTGTAGGAGCAGCGTCAATGGTCCATAATGTATAACCCTGCATGATATTTAAGGGTATATCCAATGGAATGATATCAGTCCATCCGTTTGTTAATTCAGTATGGTATTGAAGGTAATCCCAATGGAACATACCGGAAACGGCATTACTTACGGGTGAAGAAATAAGATGCCATTGCCCGTTTGTGATATATCTCTGAACTTTGGCTTCACCTCCTCCACTGTAAGTTATACTACCATAATCAATAAATGATGCATCGTCTGAAGCATCAGACTGAAGGGTCAGATTTCCTCCTGTAATGCTAATATCAAGGGTGGTACTAATACCCACCGTAACATCAGTACCAGGAGGCACGATAATGCCTTGCCCATAACCGGTTATTAGGCAAAAGCAAAGCAAACATGTAAAAATTGTAATTTCAATTTTTTTCATAATGTAAGAATATTTCAGGTTAGATAATAAGTAAATAAAAATTGAATGTTTCAAGTTAAAAAAAGCAAATATATGATATTTTTTATAAAATACAAATAAATTAATAAAATATTTTAACTACACAATCAATATTGTACTATATACTCTAAACTTGCGAAAATTAAAGTATTGTAAAATTAAATCGCAACCGTATGTTAATAAATGAGTATCAATGGTTAAATTGTTATATGGCTAAATTGTTAAACCAC
>JAIOSH010000269.1 GCA_021107685.1 Bacteroidales bacterium
ATACGCAAAATATATCCCAATTTGGTCGTAAATCTTATTTGATTGGTAAATTGCAAATAAAATATAATAATCTTAAATACTTAAATAGCAACGAAATGTTATTTGATTAGCAAATTACAATTTAAAAAATAATGTTATTGAAATGAAAAAAATAAAGAACAATATAAAAACACAAAAATTTGGAAATATTGTTCAATTTTTAAAGTTTAACTTGTTTATATGAAGAAGTTGGCAATAATACTATGAAACAATGAACATACAAGAAATTGATAAAAAATATCGTGACAATTTGATAGGTGTTGTTGAACAGCTTGGCACAACATTTAATCAAATTAAAGACTCATATGCCTTTGACCTGAAAAAAAATGAAATAACAGAAGCTATAATACTTAGACTTAAGGCATATTATGATTCGCAATCTTCTATTAAAGATTTACTTGAAAAAGGATATTTAGCAGCTGCATCTGATTTCTTCGTAGAATCTGTTATATTTTTTCTCAAACTGTATTTAATAAATAACAATATTGGTATAGAAGCAAAATCGGAAAAAGATATAAAACTTGGGAAGTATAAGACTGACAAAGGTAAGATTAGAACTAAAGTTATAAGACCTGATATTACAATTTATAAAAATGATAAACCTGTTGCAATAATAGAATGTAAGACTCAACTGGGATGGAACAGAAATGATTGGAAAAAAGATTTTGAGAAAAGGACACAATTATTAAATTCAAAATATCCAGACGCAAAGGCATATTTATTAGTTATGACAGGCTCAAATTGGGGTGGGTTTATAAATGATGTGGATTTTAATTCCCAATATTTTTGTTTGCTAAATGATATTTGGCCGAACCAATATGAGAAATCAAAACAAATATTGTCAAGAGTTGAAGATCTTTTTAAGAAAATTAATTAATGTACTATTACCAATAACGCAAGCAAGGAAATGCACAAAACTTAGAAAGTGGAAACTATAGACTTAACAATAAAAAAACCCCAAGAGATATTAAAAATAATTGGTAATATTTTCGAAACATCAAGAATTGATAATGACACTGAGAAATTACATGCTGGTATAAAATTAGCTGATGCAATAGACATCGAAAATTTTGACACTTATTCTAAGGCAGTTTTATTGTATTTTATTGGAAATGCATGGTCGTATATCCAGAATATTAAATATCCTAATGAAGAATTTCATTTAGAAACAGACGAATTAGAAAAGCAAATTAAATATTACAGAAAAGCTTATGCGTTAATAAAAAAATGTGACGATAAATTTATCACATGCCAAATATTAACAAATATCGGAAATTTATTTAGCCATATTGGACGATTTTCTGAAGCTCAAGAATATTTTAATTTGTGTTTGGAGATTGATAGTAATTTTGGAATGGCAATAGGCAATAAAGGTTTTGGTCTATTTTATTATGCACGTGTAATATTTGAGCCGGTACAGCAATTTATTTTCATGCAATATGCCCGGAAAAATTTATTAGAATCTCAAGTAACAGAAGATGTATACATAGATGCTAATAATGCTTTCCAGAGTGTTATTCAGCAAATTGAATCAGCTTATCCAATAGGACAACTTGATGATTATAAAGACTATGATAATTATTATAAAGGGTTATCCGATACAGAAGTTGAATATCGTCAATGGTGTGCAAAAAATAGACTTTTTATTAATCCTTTAAATGATGTTTTCTTAGATAGTGTTGTCGCACATGATTATCTATTTACACCTTCTATGGTGCTTGAATTTAATGAAAAACCAATATATCAAACAATTTTTAATCAATTAAAGCAGGAGTATGTCAGTGCAAGATATTTGTACTTTGAATCATTATCTCAAAATAAAGCTCATTTTTCAGACAAAGATGTTGTTTTGATGGATACGTTGGACTATGCAGTCTATTCTTTACCACTTGAGAAAGTTAAAATTACTTTTCGCATATGTTATTCTCTTTTTGACAAGATTGCATATTTAATAAATCTTTATCTTAAATTAGGTCATGACGCAAATAGAGTTAATTTTCGAAATATCTGGTACAATAAAGGAAATAAAAAAAATGGTTTAAAAAATGAATTGTTGGTTTCAAAGAATTGGTTATTAAGAGGACTATTTTGGTTAAGTAAAGACCTTGATGAAAAGGGATTTGATTCACCTATTGAACCTGAGGCAAAAGAGATAGTGACAATTAGAAATTTTTTGGAGCATAAATCTTTTAAAATAGTAGAGTCCTTTAACCCCAAATGGACTGAACAATCAGAAACTTATGAAATAGAACGTTCTCTATTTTATGAAAAAACTTTAAAGATATTGAAACTGAGCAGGTCGGCATTAATGTATTTATCATTTCTTATATATGTCGAAGAAAGTCAAAGAAAGGAAAGAATGGACGAAAAATTGGTAATGCCTGTGGAGTTTATTAAAATTGATGATGAAGAAAAAATATAAATGCCAGTGCCTAACAATTAAGATACTGTGTTAAATTCCAAATTATCAAAACTGGAAGAAAAGAAATAGAAAATATACTTTTAAACTTAAAAAGAACAAGTTAATAATATGGAAGAAAACAAATCACAAATAATAATATATCAAACAGAAGCTGACGAAACCCGTATTCAGACCCGTTTGCACGATGAAACGGTCTGGCTTAACCGTCATCAAATGGCAGAGTTGTTTGACAGGGATATTAAAACAATTGGAAAACATATCAACAATACTTTTAACGAGGGGGAACTGGATAAAAATTCAGTTGTCGCAAAATTTGCGACAACTGCCGAAGATGGTAAAACATATCAAGTTGAATATTACAATCTCGATGTAATAATATCAGTTGGTTATCGTGTAAAATCAAAACAAGGCACACAGTTTCGTATTTGGGCAACCAAACGGATTCACGAATACATTGTAAAAGGTTTTACAATGGATGACAACCGCTTAAAACAAGAGGGTGCAAGGTCGAGATATTTTGAGGAACTGTTACAGAGAATCCGTGATATTAGAAGCAGTGAACGAAATTTTTACCAAAAAGTAACAGATATTTACGCAATCAGCATTGATTATAAAAAGGATGATAAATTAACAAAAGAGTTTTTTGCAACAGTACAAAATAAAATGCACTATGCCATTCATGGTAAAACAGCCGCTGAAATGATAAATGAAAGAGTGAACGCTGAAAAGCCGTTTTTAGGCCTTACTAATTTTAAAGGCGATTATATTACTATACGTGATGCCGGAATAGCTAAAAATTATCTTTCTGAAGATGA
>JAIOSH010000362.1 GCA_021107685.1 Bacteroidales bacterium
AAACAGACATTCTTTATAGAATTAAAGCCTCAGAGACACAAACAAAGAAAACACGTTTTAAAAGATGGGAAAATGTAAATGAAATTTTTGATGTAAAAGATAAAGCGCAGTTAGAAGGAAAGCATTTTTTATTGGTTGACGATGTAATAACTACCGGAGCAACAATAGAAGCCTGCGCTCAGGCTTTGCATAAAATTCCTGATATAAAAATTAGCGTGGTGTCTATTGGGGTGGCGGTGAATTAGATTTTGAGACCCTCATGCTTCATTCAAACAATTGAGATATGAATAAAAGACTTTTTGCAATTGGAGATATTCATGGATGTTTTGATTCATTAAAAGAATTGGTTGAGAATAAAATCCAACTTCAGAAAAATGATAAACTTATTTTACTTGGGGATTACATCGATAGAGGAAATAAAAGTAAAGAAGTTGTTGATTTCATAATTGAATTACTGGAAAAATCTTATGATATTATACCTTTATTAGGAAATCATGAAGTAATGCTACTTGATGCTTATAAAAATGAAGAACACATTGCTAAATGGATTAAAAACGGCGGCACTGAAACATTGAAAAGTTTTAAAATAAGTTCATTAAGTGATATTGAGTCTAAATATTTACAGTTTTTCAGAGAGCTAAGATATTATTATTCATTGGATAAATTTCTTTTTGTACATGCCGGGTTTAATGATATTTTGATTAACCCTTATAATGATAAATATTCAATGTTGTGGAATTGCAAAGAATCTTATTCTAACCCTTTATTAATAAATAAAACCATAGTTCATGGTCATTGTCCAATAAGTGTTTCTAAATGTAAAGAGAGAATTGTTTCTAAACATAATGTAATAAATATTGATACGGGTTGTGTATTTAAGAATAGAGATGGTTATGGTGTATTAACTGCATTTGATTGTTATACCAATTGCATTTTAACATGCACTAAAAGTATATGTTAAAATTTACAATGGTTAATGCCGATATAAATTTGAAGCGACTTTAGAAGCGGAGCGAACTAAAATCCACATTTCAAATCATAGTCGGTATAATTCTAATAGAATAATTATTGTTTAAGTTAATAATATTGTTATATTTGCAATTTGCAATTTGCGAATTGCGAATCACGAATTAAAGATAATAATTATGAAGAAACATAATGGAATGCGCCCGCAAGATATTGTAGTGTTATTGAAGATAATATCAATGAAAGATAATTATTGGCGAAATATAGATATAGCTAATGCGCTACAAATAAGCCCATCTGAAGTATCTGAAGCATTAAATAGATGTATGATAGCCAAACTAATTGATAATAAAAAAAGAAGTGTTCATACTAATGCATTTAAGGAATTTTTAATCTATGGTTTAAAGTATGTGTTTCCTACAGAACCTGGTGCATTGGTAAAAGGAATTCCAACTGCTCATTCTGCATCACCAATAAAAGAACATATTTCTTCCGGTGCAGATGTATATGTTTGGCCTTATGCCAAAGGAAATAAAAGAGGACAAGCAATACAACCACTTTATAAAACAGTAGCAGCATCTGTTTCAGATGATAAATTATTTTATGAATTATTGGTAATTGTAGATACAATCAGAGTTGGTAGAGCAAGAGAAATAAACGTTGCTGTTGTAGAACTGGAAAAAAGATTGTTAAATGCTTAGTACAAATATTGATATGCTACAGACAGTGGCAAATGGATTAGAAGAATTGAAAGATGAGGTAGTATTTGTAGGTGGAGCTGTGGCTGAACTATATGCTGATAATCCTGCAGCATTTAATATTAGACCAACAAAGGATGTTGATTGTGTAATAGAATTGAAATCCAGGATAGAACATATAAGATTAGAGGAAAAATTAAGAAGCAAAGGATTTGCACATGATATTTCGGAAGATGCTCCTATTTGCAGAATGATATATCAGGATATAAAGGTAGATGTGATGCCAACTGATGAAAATATTCTTGGATTCAGCAATAAATGGTATGAGGAAGGAATTGAAAACAAGATAACGAAAATATTACCTGATGAAACAAAAATATTTGTATTTCCGCCGGAATATTATTTATCAGCAAAATTTGAAGCTCATAAAGGACGTGGAGGAAATGACTTACGACAAAGCCGCGATTTTGAAGATATTATTTACATTTTGGATAATTGTACTGAATTGTTGGATGACATTAGAAATGCAAATTCTACTGTTAAAATATATTTAAAAGAAGAATGCCGGAATTTATTGAAAAATAATAATTTAACAGAAGGTGTTGAAAGTGCCTTACCATACGGTTCCGGTGAAGAAGGAACTGATATCATATTAGAATTAATTCAGAGTATTGCAGAAATTGAATAATAATTGACAAACTTGTTTCTAAATCTTAAATCTTAAATCTTAAATCTTAAATCTAAAATTATCTTGCCTATTATATCTTTTTTCCATAAGTTTGTAACAAAATGTGTAGTTGAAAAATTTCAGATAATTAATTGCAAAACAATTTAGAATTATTTTAATTAACACTTTCTGTTAATTAAAATTATAATATTTCCAAAATGATTATTACTTTTGCAGATAGAAACCTTAGAAAATATGCCAACAATAATAAATTGGCTAATAAAAAAATGGGTGCAAAACGAGCCAAAATTTATCAAAAAAGACTTGATGACATGGCGGCTGCCGATAGCTTTGATGATCTTAAGTTTTTACCTGGGCGATATCATCAGCTTTCCGAAAATCGAAAAGACAAATGGGCTTGCGATCTTGATCACCCATATCGATTAGTGTTTGAACCCGCTGAAGTACCAATACCTAAGGGCGAAGACGGCAAACAAATATTAATTGAAATCAAGAGTTTAGAAATTATCGAAGTAATTAATTATCATAAGGAGGGTTAAAATGGCAACTTTAAATGAATATTACCCACAAGAGGTTTTTCATCCATGTGAAACATTGAACGAAAAGTTGGAAGAAATGAGAATGAGCCGAAAAGAATTTGCTTTACGTACGGGAAAACCCGAAAAAACTATTATTGCAGTATTAAAAGGCGAAAGTTCCATTACTTCTGAAATGGCAGTATTGTTTGAAAATATAACCAAAATACCGGCTCATTTTTGGCTTAATAAACAAGCTAAATTTAATGAATATAAGGCACGTTTAAAAAGAAAGTATGATGTTGAGCAAGCCGAAGAATGGACAAGAAATTTTCCGTATGCTGAAATGGCAAAAAATAATTGGGTTCCAACTACAAGAAAAATTGAAGAAAAAACAATTAATCTTTTTGAATATTTTGCTGTTTCAACTCATGATGCCTGGAATAAGCTTTATATGGAAAGCGAATTAAAAGTAGCTGCTTATGCGTCTTTAAAACATACACATGAGCCTCATGCTATTTCAGCATGGTTACGTCAGGGCGAGTTACAATCGGAACAAATAAAATCACCGGAATATAACAAAATAGAGTTTAAAAAAACTTTGCAAGCAATTAAAAATATAATGGCAAAACATCCGGAGGATTTTTTTCAGCAATTGCAAAAGCTTTGTTTACAAGCAGGAGTAAAAGTCTTTTATACTCCCAAATTACCTAAAGTCCCTATTAGCGGTTCTACACGCTGGATAAAGAATGCACCAATTATTCAATTAACTGCAAGGTACAAACAAAACGACAGATTTTGGTTTACCTTCTTTCACGAAGCCGGACATATTCTGTTGCATGGTAAAAAATACATCTCGTTAGAAGGTATAGACTTTTCTGAAGCTGACCCGAGAAAAGAGCAACAAGCACATATTTTTGCTGAAGAATGGACTTTTAGTAAGGAACAGGAAAAAGAAGTACTCGCAGCAACACCACTTAATAAAGATGATATTATAGCTTTTGCTGAAAAATTTAATACACATCCGGCAATGATTATTGGCAGGTTACAGCACAAGGAATTAATTCCATACAGTATAGGTCGTGAGTTTATTAAATCTATAGATTTAAATAATAACTAAAACCGAGTTATTAAGAAAAGAATTTTATATGACAAACTTTCTTCTAAATCTTAAATCTTAAATCTTAAATTATTTGCTTATTATATCTTTTTTACATAAGTTTGTAACTTAATGTGAAACTGAATAATTTTAGATAATTAATAAATTTTGAGTTTCTAAGAAAAATAAAAAGGTAAGCTTATCCCTCTATATTGGACTGATAAACGTACCTCTTGATATAGATAATAAAAAAATAAACGTAAGAGTGATTATACTTGGATGTTGGCGTGCATTAGTAAAGCAAATTGTGGAGCATAATTTTTATTGAATATTCAGATAAACACTAAAAATGTTATCAAAAGGATTAACAAATATTAAGTAAACAATAACGTTGTATTATGGAATGTATTGAATCACATAAGGAAATTATTACTTTAATATTCTCATTGATTATAACTATTTCGACAATAGTGTATGTTATTTTAACTCGTCAATTAGTAAAGGAAACAAGAACACTTCGAAAATCACAAGTTCAACCTTATGTTTCGATTTTTCTTAAAAATCCAGAAACAAAGGTAAATATTCTTCACTTGTTTATTGAAAACATTGGTAACGGGCCTGCTCTTAATCTAACCTTCAGAATAATTAAAGATATATCTTATCCAAATTCCTGTTCTCCTTTACAAAAGCACACTCATTATAAAAATGGAATTTCTTATTTACCTCCAAATCAAAAGATTGATAATTATTTAGTTTCAGAAATTGGAGAAGAGAGAATAGATGATTACGTTGAACTTGAAGTAAAGTATAATGATGTTTTAAATAATGAATACAAATCAAAATTCAAATTAGTGTTTAGTGAAGCTATTTGGCATGGAATTTCCGAGCCGCCAGATACCTATGAAGGTCATATTGGTTATTATTTAAAAAAGATTTTTAAGCTTTATGAGAAAGTAGAGAACCCTCAGGATGAAAGAAAATAATATGCACGAAAAATAGCAGAAAAAACAACGACACGACACCAAAAGTAACGGGGTTGGCTATTTCAGAGGATATGTGATTTTAATAATTGTCGGTATTTTACAAATTTGAAGATTAGCTTTTAGCAAGAGGGAAAATTGGTAAAAGATTTGTTTTATCATCCGGTTTTTTATTTTTTAAAATCGCAATTATTTGTTTTTTAAAGCATGAATTTATATTTGTTTTTGGTGAATTATGTTTTACGAATTTAACTATTAAAAAAAATTTAGCTGAATTTGGTTTTGTTCAACATAAAATATAAAGTCCGTTAGATAATTTGAGTATTTAAAATTTCTTATACATTTGAAAAATAAAATCATGGAAAATCATCTTCTAAATATTAAATTTGTATTAATCAATAAATTAGCAAAAAACACTACGGTAGGTAAAGGCGAAATAATGCGTGTAGTGTAGTAAATATTTAGAAGTTGTTCGTCATTCTGAGAAAAAATAATTGTCACAAAAAAACTTAACAAAATATGAAAGTATATTATTTAATTGGACTTGTTTTAATAGTATTACTATCAAGTTGCGAAAACTCAAAAGAGAAAAGAGAAATCGAAAAAAAGAATCGAGAAATTAAAGCCCAGCAACAGAAAGTTCAAAAAATAAAAGACTCCATAAAATTTACAAATGCTATCGCTTTGTATGATAAACAAGATTGGGATTCCGCATTAGTAGCCTTTAAAAATGTAAAATACTCAAACTTTTACGGAAAACAATCTCAAAACTATATTGAAAAAATCAGAAACAGACCCTGGCAAGAATCATATAGCTACATAAGAGAATCGGTAGAAGGTAAGTTTAGTAATTCTGCAACAAAAGATTCTCAATTATGGGTAGAAATTCAGATTAACAAAAAAAGCTATGTTTATCTATATTTGTATGAGTATTCCAATTCGAAGCCCTCAAATCGTACTGCTGAGAAACCTATGTATGATTTTTCGCTCTACGTTAGTGGGTACAAAAACGAATACTTGTGTTACGAAATTAGACCAAACGATAGTTACGAGGTAGGTGATGCAACTCATAGTGAGGGAATTCGTTTATCAGGTGGACTCGCCAAAAAAGTAATAAACATCTTAAAAAAATCAAATGGTGAAGTATATTTTAGTTTAACAATGGGAAGTAGTTCTACATATAATTTTTATTTGAGTTCAGATGGATTTACTAAAGCATATAATTCCTTGTAGAAGAAAGTTTTCAAAATGAGAATAAAAAAGAACGGACGCACAACACCTAAGAATATAAAAATCCTGTAGTGCGGCAGTATCTACAGTTTTTATATGCATTGTTGAACGACACCAAAAATAGTGGGGCTGGCTATTTCAGAGGATATGTGATTTTAATAATTGCTGAAATAACGATTTAGTCATTTCTAAAAAAATAATCAGTGAATCTGTGGCAAATTTGATAACACAATAATTTGTTTGAAATATAGAAATAATTCTACATTTTACATTCAGATTTTTACATTTTAAATTATTGGGAAAATAAATGTAAAATTTAAAATGATGAATTTAGAATTTAGAAAGAGAAATCCTCCCGTACGGGAGGATTTGCTGAAATCACCTCCCCACCACACAAGTTTTTTTATAATGCTTTACCTTGCCATTCAGATCGAAAACTTCAAAGTAAATAATATAAATTCCGATATTGGCTTTTTCATTATTTTGGTTGATTCCATCCCATGAGAAACCTCCTTTTGTTCCAAGCAGTTCGTTTCTGATAAGGGTTTTTGTTAGCTTTCCGGCGGAGTTAAAAATCGTAA
>JAIOSH010000478.1 GCA_021107685.1 Bacteroidales bacterium
ACCTGTGGCTATTCACGTTTAACCACTTCGTGGTTTGATATTGCAAATGCTATATTACTATATTCAAAAAGGGTTTAGAAATAAAATATAAGCTCCTTCTTGCTATTACAAGTAAAGGAATTGTCCAACCAAAATATTTCCCCAGCACCTCAAAATATTATTTAGCCATATTCTAATCCTATTAAAAAAATCATTTACTTTGTATTACCAATTTTTAAACAATTTATACAACGTATGCCTGATTTTATATTTTCCGTTGCTGCAAGCCTGACTGCTAATATGATTAATAAAATCAATAAGATGTTTTGTAATAAAAATAAAATATGAAACTTTGGGATCATATACTTATTTTAATAAAAGGTATTAACTTTGTTGGTTACAAACTATAATTTTATGAAGAATAACAAAAAATATATACCTCCCAAAACAATTTGGGAAGTTTATGATAATTTGGATTACAACGAAGCCCTTGATATTGATGATAAACGATATGTCGATATTTCTGCCGGAAGAGAAGAATTCAGCTTTAAAGATATTTTAAGTTTTTTAAAAGTTAGCAGGCAATATAAATTTATGGGAGAAAAACCTCCTCAAAAGATATATGCCGTATTTTTCGGACACAGAGGCTGTGGAAAATCAACCGAATTAAAACGGCTCGCAGAAAAGTTAGATAAAGAAAAGCTGTTTTTTGTTGTTAATCTCGACACCTCTATCGAATTAGACAATAATAATGTAAAATATGTTGATGTTTTTATGGCTCTCGCCAAACGACTTTTCGATAAATTAGAAAGACATAATATAGAAATAGACCCGGTTTATTTTGAAAATCTTGAATCATGGTTTCAAAAAAAGATAATAATAAACGAGGAACGAAAAGATTATGCTTTAGATATAAAAGCAGGGGTTGAGGGAAAAGTCGGTCTTCCTTTTATAGGAAAAATATTTGCCAACATGACTACTGCATTTAAAGATAATTCATCATACAAAGAACAACTCAGGGAAGATATAAAAAATAATTTCAGTGAATTTGCAGCAGGTTTTAACAAGCTGATTGCTGCTGCAAATGAAGCTGTAGCAAAAAAGATTGACCGTAAAGCAATCTTGTTTGTTATTGATGGTTTGGATAAATTGTCGGGCGAAGATTCCAGCAGTTTTTTTATTTCAGATGTAAACCAATTACAGCAAATCCAATCCAATTTTATTTATACGGCACATATCGACCTTCTTTACTCAGGAACTTCAATAACCCAGGTATTTGAATTTTCAATTTTGCCGATGATCAAAATTGCAGAACAGAACGATAAAAAATTTAATAAGGGTTATGAAGCATTACGTAAATTAATTTATAAACGTGCTGATAAAAGTTTATTTACATCCGAAAAGATAGTTGACCGCATCATAGAATTTTCAGGTGGAAATCCGAGGCATATACTGCAATTGTTAGAATATGCATATATAAATGCCGGTAACAATATATTTGACAAGGAAGCTGTTGATAAAGGAGTTGTACGATTGGCAAATATTTTTAAGCGTTTTCTTACAAAAGAAGATTATGAAAAAATATACGAAATTGATAATTCCGATGAACCTGAACAATCGGAACATATAAGAAAATTACTTCACAACCTTGCCATCCTGCAATACAATGATTTTTGGTGGAAATCTCATCCTGTAATACGAACCCTGCCATCATACAAAAAACTGGAAAAAGCAAAATGAAAAGCAATAATGAAATATTAAGTACAAAATTGCTGAATGATGAATTTTATCAACTGTTAAAGTCAATAAAAAGTTCAGGTTCATTTAACCTTATTTTTGTTGAACACAACAAGCCTTCTTTCCGTGATGAGATAATTCAAAAAATGGAAGCTGTTCAGCATAATTCCGCCGTAATTGATCTTTCGTATAATAAAATACCCACATTTTATGATTTTGAAAAAGAACTGAAAAAAAAGGCAAAAAGCCACAACATTATACATCTAATAAATATTCATAAAAGGGATAAAGAACTGAAAAAAAACGATAAGAAATTCAAAAAGTTCATCGAAGGATTAAATTTTCACAGGGAACAGATTGCACAACTTGCACCAGTAAATATATTTTTCTGGGTGCTTGAATATTTAACCAAAGAATTTATTACAGGTGCACCCGACCTTTGGGCATGGAATTCATATTTATTCAATTTTTCGAAACCGGAAGATGAAATGCAGGGATTATCCGAATTACAGTTAATTGAAAAAGATACTTCAATAACTGAACTGAACTTACCCGGAACTAAAAAACGCATAAAGAATCTAATAGATTTCTTAAAAATAAAAGACCTTTCGGAGCTTAATAATGCAGAAAAACTGTTATCAGACGAATTGGATAATTATTATAATAAGATTTTATTGTATGAAAAAATATACAATTATCTTGATAAAGATTTAAAAACATACCAGACAGAAATTGAAACATTCAACACAAATACACTTATACAATATCCAAAAAAAATATTAGTAACAAAAAATAAAAAAGAACAGTTTGAACTAATAAACGAATATGCAGGCAAATTAAAAGAAAAAGGCAGGTATTCGCTTGCTCTCGAACAAAAGCTAAAGGCGAAGGAATTATTAGATTCCCACGAAAATAAAATTAAAATACCAAAATATTTCATTGATGAATTAGCAAATCATTATTATCTAAATGGTGAATATTCAAAAGCAAAAAACATTCTAATTAATTATTTACTATCTGATATCGACAAATCAGAATTCAACCAGAATGAAATTGCCACACTATACAACAATATTGCACTTACTTACAATTATCTCGGCGATTACGAAAAAGCACTGGAATATCACCAAAAAGCCTATGATATTTTAGAAAAGGTATTAGAGCCAAACCATCCTTCTATCGCTACTTCTTACAACAATATTGCAGAAACTTGTAGTGATCTTGGCAATAATAAAAAAGCATTGGAATATCACCTGAAAGCTATTGCTATTCGTAAAAAGGTTTTAGAGCCAAACCATCCTGACCTCGCTACTTCATACAATAACATTGCAAATACTTATAGTTCTCTTGGTAATTATGAAAAAGCATTAGAATATAACCTGAAAGCTATTGCTATTTTGAAAAAAGTCTTGGAGACAAACCATCCTTCACTCGCTATTGCTTACAATAACATTGCAGCAACTTATCTTTCTCTTGGCAATTATGAAAAATCATTGGAATATCACCTGAAAGCTATTGATATTCTTGAAAAAGTTTTAGAGCCAACCCATCCTGATCTCGCTACTTCTTACAACAACATTTCACTTACTTATCGTTCTCTTGGCAATTATGAAAAAGCGATGGGATATAACCTGAAATCTATTGCAATTCTTGAAAAGGTTTTAGAACCAAACCATCCTTCTCTCGCTACTTCATATTTGAATATTGCTGCAACTTATTATTATTTAAAAAAATACAAACAAGCAAAACATCATATAGATAAAGCAGTAAAAATATTTAAGAAAGCCCTGCCTGCCGGTCATCCGAATATTAAAGCAGCATTAAGCTGGCAGGAAGAGATAAACAGGCAGCAGTAGCAGTAGGCAGTAGATTTTGCATACATAAAAAGTAGAAATAAATGAAACAAATACTTTCATCTCTATTTAAACAATTAATATTCTGGTTATTGTTTTTTGCCTTTACAAGGGCTGTGTTTTTGATTTATCATTATAAGCTGATAATAATTGAAAATGCAGGTTTTTTTGAAATCATTTCGTCTTTTTATAATGCATTATTATTAGATTTGGCAACTACCTGCTACATATTATTCTTTCCGTTTTTTTTACTGCTCATACAATCCGTTTATCATCCCAAATGGCTTAATATTATCAATAAAATTTATACGGCAATCCTGTTATTATTATATTCTATTATTTCAGCAACTGAACTGGGCATTTATGAAGAATGGAAAACCAAATTGCATTATAAGGCATTAATGTATTTAAAACATCCTGATGAAATTTTTAATACTGCTTCAACCGGGAATTTTTTCCTGCTTATTTTTATTTTGCTTTGTCAGTTTGCAATAGGATATTATATTTATCAGAAATATTTTTACAGGAATATTATTAATATTAAAAGAAATTATATTTTTTCATTTCTTTTTTTAATTATTACACCTGTACTACTTATAATAGGAATGAGGGGAGGATTGCAGGAAATCCCTATTAACCAGAGTCAATCCTATTATTCAAAACATAATATTTTAAATTTGGCTGCTACAAATTCAGTGTTTAATTTATATATAAGTGTTTTTGAAAATTATAAAAATTTCGGTAAAAATCCTTTTCTTTTTTATAAACCTGAAGATGCATTAAAAGTAGTTGAAAGTATTTACAAAACACAAAAAGACAGCACTATTTATATATTAAAAAATAAAAATCCCAATATTGTATTACTAATTTTAGAAAGCTGGTCAGCAGACCTTATCAGCTCTCTTGGAGGAATTGAGGGTATAACACCACAGTTTCACGAATTAGAAAAAAAAGGTATTCTGTTTACAAATATATATGCAAGCGGCACTCGTTCGGAACAGGGCATGGCATGTATATACGCCGGATTTCCAGCTCATCCCATTTCTGCTATAACAGTCCAGCCCGATAAGTATGTAAAATTACCAAGCCTTAACAGGATATTACGTAACAAAGGGTATTCAACTTCATTTTATTTTGGCGGGCAATTAATTTATGGAAATATTAAAAGTTATATTATTTATAATAAGTTTGATAAAATAACTGAGATTTATGATTTCTCCGACAGTCTTCCACAGGGTAAATTAGGTGTGCATGATGAATATGTTTTAGACTATCAGTTAAAAGAAATGAATAAAGAAAAGCAAGCGTTTTTTTCAACGGTTTTTACTTTAAGCACTCATTCTCCCTTTGATATGCCCATGGAAAAAACAATAAATTTTTGGGATAATAATAACAATATGAATATGTACCTGAATTCAGCATATTATACTGACAAATGTCTTGGAGAATATTTTGAAAAAGCCCGACAACAGGATTGGTTTGATAACACATTATTTATAATAGTTGCTGATCATAGTCATTATTCTTATAGATATTGGAGTTATCATTCACCTGAATATCATAAAATACCATTATTGTTTTATGGTAATGTAATAAAAGATGAATACAGGGGAATAAAATGTGAAAAATTAGGCTCGCAAACTGATATTGCAGGAACTTTATTGCCGCAAATAGGAATAGATGCAAGCGAATTTCAATGGAGCAAGAACTTATTAAATATATATTCACCCGAGTTTGCTTATGTAGCTTTTGAAGAAGGCATAGGCTGGAAAAGACCGGCAGGCTATTTTTTTTATGATAACCGTTTTAACCATTATTATAATATTGAAATTGATACTGCTATGCAGGATTCAATAATAAAAGAAGGTAAATCTTTTCTTCAGACTGTTTTTCAGGAATATATGGATTATTGATTGCTGATTTTATTATTAACAATTTTTAAAATATCAGCTTCAAGATTTTGGGCTTTTTCCTGTATTTCTGTTCCCTTATTTAAAATATCCTCTACAAATGCTTTATCATCCAAACCTGCTGCATTAATTTTAACATTTAAATAAGCACCTTTAACACCTGCACATGCTGATAGAGCACCGACTCCGGCATCAGAAACAGAATTTGGATTTCCGATTTCCGCCATTGCTTTCATCACTTTCATTGATTCATAACAGAGGTTCATAACTTTAAAAGGAACTTCAATAGCATATTTTGTTGCTTCCTGGATAGCATTATTGCGGGCTGTCTTTTCTTCCGCTGACTTTTTTGGCATGCCGAAAGCATCCATTATCTTATTAAAAGCATTAGTATCTTCATCAACCATTTTTACTAATTGATTGTGATATAATTTTCCTTTTTCCGCCCAGTCTGAAAATTCTTCCCATCTGTCATCCCATCCTCTTTTGTGAGAAGAGAGATTTGCAACCATTGTTCCTAATGCAGCACCGAGAGCTCCCATATATGCTGAAATGGAACCACCACCAGGAGCAGGGGATTCGGATGCAGTTTCTTCAGCAAATTCGGTCAGGTTCATATCTATCAATTTCTTTTTGGATTTATCTTCCAAAATATATTCAATAATCTTTTTGTCAGGTTCAAACGGATATAGTTCATCCAAACCCAGGGATTTAACCGCTATTTTTATTATCTCCCTGTCGGAAATGCCGGTCGAACGTTTTTGCTTTCTGAGATAATGCCTGCCTGCATCAAGCATAGCTTTTAAAGGAACTACCCCAACTAATTCCGAACCTGTAACTCTGATGCCTCTTGCTTCGGCTTTTCTGCATACTTCATCATAAGCTATATGAATTGGTGTAATATCTATATCAGTCAGATTCATAGAAATTTGAGCAACTCCATATTCTTCAATAAACCAGCCTATGGCTTTACAGGCTTTTAAAGTTCCGGGAATCATAACAGGTTTACCTTTTTCATCTTTGACAATTTTTCCGGTTATGGGATCGCCTTCTCTTTTAGTCCTCCCTCTTTCACGAACATCAAAAGCAATGGAATTAGCACGGCGAGCAGAAGTAGTATTTAAATTGAAATTATAAGATACAAGAAAGTTTCTTGCACCAACAGCAGTAGCTCCTGCTTTGGCATTAAATTTTATAGGTCCAAAGTCGGGTTTCCATTCAGGATTTGTCAATTTTTCCTTTAATCCCTCA
>JAIOSH010000310.1 GCA_021107685.1 Bacteroidales bacterium
ATATTCCCTGCTTCTCCATAAGTCCATTCTTCAACATCTGTTTTTTTATAAACATAATTAGGTTCTCCGTAAATAATATATATAATACCTCTGTCGGTTCTCCATCCTTCCTGATAAGATGTAAAAAAAATATTCGCATCTTGTACCCTGTTATAATATTTTTGTATCATAGCTTTGGCACGTTGAGAATTTCCTGCTCTCTCAAGCCAGAAACTATCAATAGCTGTTTTTAAATCTTCATGTGAACGCATTATATCAAATTCTTTTTTTGTAGTAAAATATCTAAGAGGTAAAAGTGCCTGAGAAGGTGTCGTTATTTCAGGAAAACCATCATAAAACCTGAATAAAGTTAAACCTTCCCTTGCGGTAGAATCTATTTGAAAATGATAAAATCCTTTTTTGTGTAATTGCAAAAAACCGGTTTCATTATTTGTATTGATTTTTATAGTAAATATGCTGTCTGCTTTAAAATGGAATATTTTATCCTTATCATATATAAAAGGTGGTTTTGCAATAAAAAATTGCCTGTTATAATACCTGACAATTATTTCCTTTGCATTTGGATTGTTACTGATAATTTTAATTTTCTGTTCTTCTGATATAAAATTCTTAAATACAGGTAATTCATCATCCGCTTTAACTAAAAAATTTTGCCTGCTATTAGGGCTTTCTTTGTAAATATTAACTACTGTACTATATGATTGTTTCTTGTTTAAATCAGATAAAATTATATAAAGAATGTAATTTCCGGGAAATTCAGCTTTTACATCAAAATTAGCTATCATCTCGGTTTCAATACCATAGTTGAGAGAATCAACATATACAAAAGAAGAACTATCTAGTATGGATTTGGATTCGTATGAAGAATAAAGCTCGTAATAAATTTTAAAATTAGCCTTAAAATTTTTTTCGTTTTCCGCCTTGTCATAAAGCAGATCATGTAAATTTACTTTTAAATAAACAATTGATAAACTATCAGATGTATTGAAAACAATATTTTCTAAGTTCGTAAAATTATTTTTTTTATTATAAAGATATGCAAAATTAAAATATGATAACTTATTTGCAGTATAACAAGCACCTAAGAATAGAATTATAAAAAAGGAAGAATATAATACTTTTTTCATGTGTTTAAAAATTTAGTAATTGATTAATGTTTGCCACTTATATTTTAATCATTCTCTTGTGTGTCTCAATATAAAAAAACATGAGTGTTTCATTTTATAAATTATTAAGAAGTATTTAATTTTCTTCTATATATTTAGCAGGCAAAGATTTACTTGCCTTTGCACCTAATTTTTTAATTTTTTCTACTTGAGTTATCAAATTACCTCTGCCCGAAGTAAGTTTTTTATGGGCATCATCATAGGTTTTTTGAACAGTATTTAACTGTGTGCCGATTTTTTCCAAATCTGTTAATAAACCTTCAAATTTATCATATAATGCACCACCTTGTCTTGCAATCTCAAGAGCATTTTGTGTCTGTTTTTCATGTTTCCAAATAGAAGCAACAGTACGTAATGTTGCCAGCAAAGTTGTCGGGCTAACAATAACTATTTTCTTTTCCCATGCAAAATTGAATAAATCCGGGTCTGACTGTATAGTAATACTGAATGCTGATTCAATAGGCATAAATAACAAAACAAAATCAGGTGTATCAAAAAGACTTGCATTTTGATAGTTCTTTTCACTTAGCCCTTTAACATGATTTTTAATAGAATCAATATGTTGCTTTAAATATTTTTCTTTTTCTTGTTGATTTTCTTCATTAATGTATGCTTCATAAGCAAGTAAAGAAACTTTAGAATCAATAATTATATGTTTATTATCAGGTAAATTTACAATTACATCAGGTCGTATTATATCGCCTTGTTCATTTCTTGTCGAAAGTTGAGTTTCATATTCCTGTCCTTTTGTTAACCCTGAACGTTCCAGCACTCTTTCTAAAATTATTTCTCCCCAGTTACCCTGTTTTTTTGTGTCAGCTTTTAATGCTTTTGTAAGGTTGCTGGCTTCTTCGCTTATTTTAAAATTCAATTCATGTAGTTTTTTTAATTCTGCTTTAAGGTCGGTTTGATCTTTAAGCCCTTTTTGATAAGTATCTTCAACCTTTTTTTCAAATGTTAGAATTTTTTCTTTTAGAGGATTTAAAATTTCACCAATGTTTTTTTGATTGGCTGTTGTAAACTCTAATGAATTTTGTTTTAGGATTTTATTGGCAATATTTTCAAATTCAGTAGTAAATTTTTTTTGGATTTCTTTTAATTCTGTCTTTTGTGTTTCAAGTTTTTCCTGGAGATTTTTGTATTCAACACCTGCTTTAGCAATACGTGTAGATAAATCATTAGATTTGCTTCTCTCATCAGATAATTCTTCTTCCAATTCCTTATTTTCAATTTGAAAAGTATTTAATCTTTCGTTGATAATGCTTTTTTCCTTATCAATTTCATTAATTCTTTGTGTATTTATTTTTTCTGTATCAATTATTTTGTTTTGTAAATTATTGATATTTTTTTGCGATTTGTTCTTAAAAGCAAACCAGGCAGTAATAATCCCAAGTATAAGGCCAATAGTTAGATATAAAAAATCCATGTTCTTAATTTGTTGCAGGTAAAATTATTAAATAAATACTGATTATAACACTTTGCTATGATTTAACAAAAAAATCATGAATTAAATTATCCGTCTTTCTTTGTGTTTCTTTGAGCCTTCGTGGCTTTGTGGCTATTTTTTCTGCCAGAAAGACTTAAAGACACTAAGATTCACTAAGTTGCAGATAATTAGCATCTTAATATTTTAACACGGCAAAACGTTACAATCAGAATAAATACAAAAGCCTGAAGCCCGAAGGTCAGACTTCTGTCTTCCGTCTTCCGTCTTCCGTCTTTCATTAAATTCGTAGTAGAACCAAAAAATTAATTTTATTTATACTACCTTAACCTGTCTGCTGATTTTATCAATTTTTCATCCTTAATTATTGAACGATTGGCAAGAACTAAAAATACGAGTGAAATTAATGGAAAATAGGCTCCAATTTCAAAGCTTGGACCTGTTTCAATTTTTCTTTCTATAATTTCAGGATAACCAAAAAAAATACCAACAATTAAAATAATGTTTATTAAAATATTTAACTTGTTAATTTTAATTTGAAGTTGACGATTTTTATATAAGAATATTGTAATCATAGCCAACACAGCAATCAATAATACAACAATAATTAAAGGAATGGTAAAAAAACTACTAAATATGATTTCAGAATCAGGCACCATATTTTTTAATTTAATTACATAAAGCTTAAAACAATAAAAATCTGAGTAAAAACTTGCAATAGAGAAAAAAAACATTACTATACAGGCAATAAAAGCCACTAATAAAAAGACTGATTGTATTCTTTGTATCATAAATAATTAATTTTAAAATATTTTTACAAATATACAAATCATATAATTTTTACTATATTTTTTTATAGATTAATTTTACAAATTTCGTTTATTTTTTTTTTTAAACAGATCTTTTAAATTATTAAAATCTCTTTGGTAAAAAATACCTACTCCTTGTGTGTATGGAGAGTAATCATCAATTAAATCAACATTATTTGATTTATTAAAAGCCTTAACTTTAAATCTTCCATCTTTTGTTATTTTAACTTCAACAATCACATCACCAACAATATGATTAGTATTTTGTGTATCTTGGTCACCTAAAACTCCAAAGCTTCCATTAATAGAAACCCTGTCATTAAATAATTGTGTTGAAAGTGCAACTTCCAGTTCTTCATTTGAAATATCATCACCAGGTGTATAATCAACACCTATATCAAAATTTTTACTGATCTGTGAAAGCCAATTATTTAAAAAATCGGTAACTAAACTCAAAGTATTAAATTGTACACCGCTATTAGATTCCGAACCATAAGTAAAACTATTTAGAACAAGTAATGAAAGCATCTGTTGGCTCATAAGTGCCTGATCATTAGTATCAAGTACAGAAAACACCAACTGTTGACTCTCTTGTTCAAGATTAGGAAATTTAATTCCAAAATTAAGGTCAGGATCAAAAAGCTTTTTTTTCAATCCCAAAATACAATTAACGTCAACCCTGTTTGTTCCTTCAAATTCCGGTCCCAAACCTGTTAAAGAAGCTTTCAATTTATATAAGGCTTTTAAATTAATGTCAGCATCATAAGGGCTGCCTGTCCATGAAATTTTACTGCCTTTCTCTATTTCAAAATACCTGTTTAATAGTTTTTGTAATGAAAACAAAAATGAACCCTTATTTATTATATAATCTCCATTAATTTCAAAATCTCCTCCTGAATTAACAGTTAATTTAATTTCTCCTTGTCCGTTAGCCCTTATATTTCCCATTTGTGAAGGAAGAAAAATTTGAATATAAGCATCCGGGGTTACATCCAAATTAAAATTTAAAGTAAGCCCTGCCAGATCAACTTCATATTTACGGGGTATCATAGTCGTATCTTCTAAAGTATTTATAAATATTATATAATCATTCTCCGTAACTTCAGAAGCAGAGCTGACCGGAATAAATATCTTAGTTCCTTTTTCGGTTGTTGCTGTAATATCTATGTTGATATTATCAAAGGGCCCGTTAATTTTTACTTCACCCGAAATATTTGCCTTCCCGTAAAAAGCATCATCCTGAGAAAAATCAGTATTAAGACATGCAAACTTATTGGGTTTAAAATTTAAATCTAATATAAAATCTCTAAGATAATTATGATATATTTTCCCATTGCAAATAGCCTCATTGCTTAATGAATCATACAAAATCAAATTATTAAAACTAATAAGATTATCCCCAAAATCAATTTCATCGGCAAAAAAGTATGTAACATTTAAATAATCTATCTTTAACTGTGTTCTCATTAATTTTAATTTTCCGGTCAAATCAGGTTTGTTTAATGTTCCTTGTAGCTTGAAATTCCCTGTTGCAAGTCCATCCAGCTTTGAGCTAAAATCAGATACAAAAGGAGCCAATGTCTTTAATTTATAATTATTCAGCGAAATATTAAAATCAAAATTCTCCGATTTACTTAAAGGAAAATAATTACCATTAACTGTCAATGTCTTGCTTTGACCAATATTACCTGTATAAATAATATCAAAATTAACGTTTAAAGAATTATTCTTATCATTCCATGTAGTCTTAAATTGAACATCACCTAATTTTTCATAATTAAAATAAAAATTATTAATATTCAAATCCGAAATATAATTAGGAGCATTATATTGATCAATAAAATCAATACTTCCATTTATTATCCCATCAATATCAATGTTTATATTTTTAGTAAATAAATCAAAATTTGAAATATCAAATTTATCAAATTCTATATTAAGTTTATCTACGGCGTTTTCCGAAATAACACCATGTAGTCTTATCTTTTGATTATTCACTGCAAATGCAATTTCGTTAAATATTATTGATGTAGTATCAATTATCAAATAATTATTTTTATCAATTGTCCAAATAGAATCATTTATAATTAAATTGGCTTTTAAAAGTTTAAATTTCATTTTTTTATTACTGAAAAATCTAACATAACCATTAATATCACCTGTGTTTTTTTTAATTTTATTTGTATTGTTCCAAGTAATTGAATAAAAAATACTATCGCTTTTAATGTCTGCCAATATTCTTAAACTATCAACATTTATAGTATCAGATAAAAAGAAATGCTCACAACCCGTTTTTATGGAGATCACATTATTTTGACTATTACCATTCAAATACCAGTTTTCAATTTTTTTCCCATTTAATTCAATTAAACTTGATTTGCCTTCAATATCAATAATATCTGTAATAGAATTATATGTACCTTTTAATAAAGTATTTGGGGCTACAATCAAGTTTGGTAAAAATAATTTACTTAGTTGCGAAGTGTTTTTTAACTTAATTTCATAAATAAAGTCCTGATATGAAATTTCATCAGATATAAATTTGTTATCATTAATTAAAGTATCTAAATAATTATTAAAAGTACGGTTTACAGAAGAAAGCAAATCCTTAAATAAAAAATTTCCTTCAATTGAAGCATCAACAAAATCGGAATAGATACTGATAATTTTATAATTGCTTGTATCTTTTGTAGTTACTAATGTGAAATGTTCCAGATAATATTTCCGGTCATTTTTAATAAATATGGTGCTGTCAATTTTAATAATGCCCTGCATATTATCAATTTTATCACCCATAAAATTAAATTTGAGTTTAGTTGATAAATCCATTAATGAATCACAGTCAAATAAATTCAAATTACAAAGTTTGGCATTTTTTATATCAGAAGAAAAATTAAATGCAGGGATTGTTTTGCTGTAATCAATTATACCATCAAATTTCAAATCTATATTATCGTCAAAAATCCTTAGTTCTCCATTGAACTTCTTTTCATCTAATACACCCTTAATATCAATAGTATTGTAATTATTTCCTTTAAAATACAATGAATCAATAAGGCCGTTTAATTCTATATTAGCTGTTTCAAAACTTAATCCTTTTCCTTTGATTTTTGCTTTTAAATTCAGGCTTCCTACATATTCCTGTATAGAAAAAAAAGTTCCAATATTAAAATGTTCAGCAGCAATATTTCCATTATATTCAACTATTTCACTTTTATAATTCTTTTTTAATAATATATCAGTAGATATTTTTCCTAAATCAGTAGAAAAAACAGCATTTGAAACGAAATCATTATAAAAGCCTGTAAAATATCCTTTTATTTCAATATTTCCAAGTCTTTGCAGTTCATTGGGTAAAATAATCCGATTGCTTTCAACAGGCAATTTTAAAGATCCAATATCATCTTTTGAAGTAGTAAAATCTTTTATTGCCAAATGAACAAAAGTTTCTTTTATATCAGGTAAACCATTAAAACGAATTTTCCCTGAGAATTTTGTAGAATTTCCATAATCAAACTGAAAATTTTTTGCTTTAAAATTGTTAACTTTTCCTTTTATATCACCGGATATTTTAAGTTTATTATCCATCCTAAACAAAACAGGGGCAAAATAACCAACATCACATAAATTAAAAGTTGAGGGTTTTATATTTGCGTAAATTGAAATATTATTTATAAAATCATTAAAGTCGTAAAAGTCATTATAATTAAAACTGAAATTAAGTAAAATATCTGATTTTTGTGTGATTATTTTCAAATCCTCTACTTTTAATTCAACAGACGATATTTTTATTTTTCCTTTTAATTCATTTAAAACAAAACCGCTTGTTTCTTTTGCTGATAAGAAATTAATATCAGCATATACAGTATCATTAACAATTTTAATATTCTTAACTTTTGTATTTAGATCCGAAATTGAAATATTACTATAATCTATACCTTCATTAACAAAATATTTATTTTGATTCTGGTAAATAAAACGTGTGTCGGAAATTTCTAATGCCGAACAAGATAATTCCCATTTTGTAGTATCTTTTCTAATAGTATCCGTAGAACTAAAATAATCAACTATAAAGCTGTAATTCATATCCGTACTGTCTTTATACTTTTTAAGAGCTATATATGCATTATCAAGAATAAGTTTATTAATTTTTAATTTATGTTTTTTAATGCTTAATTTTCCAATATTAATCTGAAGTTTTGGAGCATACAATATTGTATCATTTTGCAAATCAGCTATTACAATTTTTTGAAGAACAATACCTTTAAAAAAAGCAATATCAACACCTTTAATTTTAATATTCGCATGCAATTCTTCAGATAAATATGATGTTAATGTTTTTGCAATAATGGTCTGCACTAAGGGATCTCTCAGAAGGGAGTATAAAATAATTGGCAAAGCAATAATTACACCAAGGATAAAAAGTAATATTTTTCTGATTTTTTTTTTGATATCTTTGTCTTTTAAAATAAAAAAAACTATTTGAGAGCAGTATATAAAAAATTAATTTACGAAGTTCAATAAGATTAATATAATTTCACAAAATATTTTGAAATTTTTTTAACAATAATATGTTTACAACTTAAACAATAATTTAAATGAACATTTATATTTTAGGTATTGAATCCTCTTGTGATGATACTTCTGCTGCAATTGTTCAAAATAACAAAATTCTTGCCAACATTATTGCAAATCAGGAAGTTCACAAAAAATATGGAGGTGTTGTACCTGAATTAGCTTCAAGGGCTCATCAACAAAACATTATTCCTGTTATTGAGAGAACTTTAAAAACTGCGAAGGTAAATAAAAATCAACTAAATGCTATAGCATTTACACGCGGACCCGGATTGTTAGGTTCGCTATTAGTTGGCACTTCATTTGCAAAATCTTTTGCCTTAGGTTTAAATATTCCATTAATTGAGGTCGATCACTTACAGGCACATATCTTATCGCATTTTATTCAGGATAAAAAAATAAATAAAAAAGTACCTGAATTTCCTTTTTTATGTCTCACTGTATCAGGAGGTCATACACAAATTGTATTGATTAAAGATTATTTTAAAATGGAAATAATCGGTAAAACTATTGATGATGCAGCAGGAGAAGCATTTGACAAGGCAGCAAAAATACTTGGACTTCCTTATCCCGGTGGTCCTTTAATTGATAAATTCGCTATAAAAGGAAATCCTAATGCTTTTAGATTTCCCAAACCTAATATTCCCGGGCTTGACTTCAGTTTTAGCGGCTTAAAAACTTCTTTTTTGTATTTTCTCAGAGATCAATTAAAAAATAATAAAAATTTTATTGAACAAAATTTAACCGACTTATGCGCCTCAATACAAACAACTATTGTGTCAATTTTGATAGAAAAATTAAAAAGAGCATCGAAACAAACAGGAATTAATGAAATAGCTATAGCTGGAGGAGTTTCAGCAAATTCCCTGTTAAGAAATACATTATTAAAATCAGAAAAGGAATTTGGCTGGAATGTATTTATTCCGGAATTTGAGTATAGTACTGATAATGCTGCAATGATTGCTATTACAGGTTATTTCAAATATTTAATAAAAAATTTTACAGATCAGAAAGTTTCACCTTATGCCAGAAGTATTTCTTATTAATACTTTCAGAACAATTATATAGTATTTGCAAGAAAACGTTGTTTCTTGTCATTTCGAGTAGTTAGACCCCATGAAAAGGAGTCCATGAAGCGATATGACAATTAAAAAATTCACTATTTTTGTGATGCTTTACACAGTTTGACCGAGCTTTGATTAGTGTTTTTATACCTGTTTTCGAGTATGGTTCCAAAAGTTTGAGCCACGAAGTATGGTGCTTTCCGTAAATTAGAGGAAATGCCCGATTAGTAGCATATCAATGATGAATGGCCTTTTGGGTGTTAAGCTTTAACTTAAAAAAATATGAACTATGAAAAAAATTAGAAAAAATGCAGCCGGTATTGATATCGGTGCAAAAAAAGTCTTTGTTTATGTTGAGGGTCAAAAAGTTAAGAATTTTTACACTTTCACAGAAGATTTTGATGTTCTTTGCCAATATTTGCTCAGACACAAAGTAAAGACTGTTGCTATGGAAGCAACTGGGGTATATTGGAGTATATTGTATGAAATATTAGAAGCATCTGGTATTGATACTTGGCTTGTGGATGGTCGTCAGACCAAACAAGTACCTGGCAGGAAAACGGACGTTAAAGATTGTCAGTGGATACAGGAATTACATAGTCTTGGGCTTTTAAACCGTTGTTTTGTTGCTAAGGATGATGTTAAAGAACTTAGAGGTTATAATCGATTACGTGAGGATCATATTCGTTCAGCTTCAATGCATATTAACCATATGCAAAAAGCCCTTATTGAGATGAATATCCGGCTAAAAGAAGTGTTAAGCCAGCTTCATGGAGTAAGTGGTATAAAAATAATAGAAGCCATACTCAATGGAGAACGTAATAAGACCACCCTTTTAAACATGTGTGATGCAAGGATTATTAAAAATAAGAAAAAGGATGTTCTTAAATCTTTGAACGATAGATATACTAATACTGGTCTTTTTGCTTTACAACAAGCATTTGATGGGTATAATTTTTATCAAGAACAAATTAAACAATGCGACAAAAAGATAGAAACGATTATACATCGAATGGGCAAAGGCGGATTAAACAGTAATCTCCCCAACAAAAGAAAAGCCATACGGCACAACAAACCTGAAGTAGATAATCTTGGTGCAAACCTAATTGATATTTTTGAAGGAAGAGATGCAACAATAATATCAGGAATAACAGATTATTCATGGATGCAATTACTATCAGAAGTAGGTACTGATTTATCCAGATGGCCTACTGAAAAACATTTTGTAAGTTGGCTTGGAGTTGCACCGGGTCAACATTGGTCTGGTAAGATGAAGCGAAACAAGCGAAAATTCGGTCATCCGAAAGCAGGTCAGATTTTTAGACAAATAGCCCAAGGCTTACTGGCAAGTAAAAATATCGCTTTAGGTTCATTTGGACGAAGGATAAGATCGAGGAAAGGACCAGCAAAAGCTGTTAAAGCTATGGCTCGTAAGCTTGCAGTAATGTATTGGAGAGTAATGGTGAAAGGAGTGGATTATGTAGAATTGGGCATTAAGGAATACGAAGAGCAATTATTAGCTCAAAAACAAAAATCGGTACACCGCCTGGCAAAACAATTAAATCTACAACTAATTAGTATGCAGCCACTTGCAAAATAGTTGTCATTAGTAGTGGAACGAGAAATCTCATGCCCTGACATACAGATTGATGGAGATTTCTCCCTTCGGTCGAAATGACAAAAAGCAACGTTTTCGTTTAGGCACTAACTAATAACATATATGACTTTATGGACAAAC